>JAKONR010000481.1 GCA_022701825.1 Hymenobacteraceae bacterium
AAGACGACCTCCACGAGGCCGAGGAGCGCGACCGGCGCTTCGCGACCATGAGCGAGGCGCTCACCCACCTGGGCGAGCCCTGCCGCTCGCTGCTGGAGGGCTTTTACCTGCTCGACAAGTCGATGCAAGACCTCACGGCGGAGCACGGCTACACCAACGCCGACACCGCCAAAACCCAGAAGTACAAGTGCCTCACGCGCTTGAAGAAGTTGTTTTTTGCCAGTTATAAAGAAGCGTGAAGTCTTATAGCTGTTAGCCCTTAGCTGCTGGCTGTTAGCTCCTCAATAGGAAATGACAGCCGAGAAGCTAACAGCCAGCAGCCAAAAGCTAACAGCTCAAAAAGAAGATGCAAACCGAAGCCGACTACTACGCGCTCTTTGAGGCTTACCAGCGCGGTGAGCTGGCCGCCGGCGCGCGCGCCGACCTGGAGGCGCGCCTCAGCGCCGACCCGCGCCTGGGCCAGCGCTACGCCGAGTTTGAGGAGCTCACCGGCACGCTGCGCGCCTACGCCGAGCGCCGCCGCACCCGCCAGCTGCTGGGCGGCCTGCACACGGCCATGCTGGCCGCTGAAGAGGCCCCGGCCGCAGAGGAAAAGCAGGTCGGCGGCCTGTCGGTTTCGGTAAGCCCGCGCCTGAGCATCTCGCGCACCGAGCGCCGGCTGCGCGAATTCTGGCACGGGCACCGCGCTACCATGGGCGTGGCGGCCTCGGTAGCCGTGATGGCGGTATTTAGTACCTTGCTGGGAGTGGAATGGTACCGCGCCTCAAAAAACCAGACTTCGCTGTATGGTTACAATGTTATGCGCTTGGAAATCAATAAGATTAAGCGAAGCCAGCAGGCGCTTATTCGTAAGGTTGACAGAAAAATAGAAGGAGTGGTGCCGCCACCAGTAATAGACAGTAAGTTTAGTGGCACCGGCTTCGCTCTTACGGCCGATGGGTATATTGTAACCAGTGCCCATGTCATTCAAGGCTCTGATGCTCAAAAGGCTGACTCGGTGCAGATTGAAGGGCGCGACCACCAGCGTTACCACGCCGAAACGGTGTACGCCGACGTAAAGCACGACCTAGCCATTCTGCGCATCAAAGACCGTAAGTTCAACGGTTTTGGTAAGCTTCCCTACACGTTCAAAGGTGGGCAGGCTGACCTCGGCGAGCGTGTATATACGCTGGGCTACCCCCGCGAAGACGTGGTGTACGGTGAAGGTGCACTGAGCGCCCGCTCGGGCTTCGGCGGTGATACGGCCTTCTACCAGGTCAGCATTCCGCTGAACCCCGGCAACTCGGGCGGACCGCTGCTCGACGGGCAGGGCAACCTTATTGGGGTGGTGAGCGGCCGGCAGGACGACGTGCTCGGCGCGGCCTTCGCCACCAAGTCGTCGTACCTGGTGCGGCTCGTCGATTCGCTCAAAAACAAGCAGCCCGTGCAGGCCTACCACCTGCCCCACACCAACCAGCTGGCCGGCGCTGGCCGCCCGCAGCAACTCAAGCGCCTGCAAGACTTTGTGTTTGTAGTCAAAGTGTACGAGTAAGAAACATCATCCTGCTTTCTGCAAAACGTAGTAAAAAGCTCCGCCAATCGGCGGGGCTTTTTTTGTGGCCCTGCGGCGGGCAAAACCTGCTGGTTTGGCGGTGGTAGCCGGGGCCAAAAACCCGGCAATGCCCGTTGGTCCTGGCTGGCGCCAGGGTTGGCAAGCTTGGTTTTGAGCCGGTACCGCCATTGAGGCGGCTGAATTCTTCAGAAAAGCGGAAGCTTCTAAAAAACAGAAGCGAAATCTAATAAGTAGAGAGCCCGCGAGTGGGGAATGGATTGCAAGCCATTGATTAGCAAGATATATACTACTGATTAGTGGGTTTGGCACAGACCTGGCAAATGGCCGTTCAGTTCTAATGCTGCTCTACTCAGGTGGGCAGGGGCGCTTGCTCGGGGAGTGAGCGCCCACTGCCCGCCCACCCTCTACTCATTTCACTACTGACTGGAGCATCGGCCAAAACCCGCCGCTAGTGGCTGGCTCGCGATGCAGGGCAGCCAAGCGGTTAAATTTGAAATAAACTGCTGACTTAAAGTAATTTATAAACGCACAAATTCTTTTTACTCACTTTTATTAAGTTTTACTTTTTATGAAAGACGCTACCAAACTATTCTTACTGACCCTGGGGCTGGGTATGTTGGCGCGCCCCGCGGCCCACGCGCAGCTGGGTGTGGGCACCGGCGCCACTGCCCCCCGCACTATGCTCGACGTGAACGGCGCGCTGTCGGTGACGGAAGCGACGGCCGCCGTGAGTGCCAACGCGGCAACTATTCCTACGGGTTTTGGCGTGGTGCGGCTGACGGGCTCGCCCACGGCGGCCGTGGCCTTGACCACGGCCGCCACGCCGGCCCCCGTGGCGGGGCAGCACCTGGTGGTGGTGAACCCCACCGCGCAGCCGGCCACGCTGGCGGGCCAGAGCATCGCGGCCGGGCAAGCGCTGGCGTTTGTGTACGCCAACGGGGGCTGGGTGGCCACGGCGGGCAAGGCCGATTTTTATTCGGCCGACGGCACGCTGGCCGACACCCGAACCGTAATGATGGGGGCTAATAACTTGCTTTTCAATGCCACTACGGGCTATGTCGGCCTGAATGGCAATACGAACGGCGCCTACCGGGTAGAATTGCAGAACGCCAACAGTGGCACGGGTGCCAACACCCGCCTGGGGCTGAACAACGATATCGGCAACGCCTTTCTATTCCTGAACTCGAGCACGCGCACCTTTGATGGCGGCGTGAACGCGCTGACGCTGCGCAACAACGTGGGCGACCTGCGCCTGCAAGGCCAGGGCGGCGTGGGCCTGACGGTGGCCGCTACCACGGGCCTGCTCACGGCCAGCAACCTGGCCGGCACGGGCCTGCGCTCGGTGATGGCTGATGCCAGCGGCGTGCTCAGCGCCGTGGCGCCGACCGCGGCCAACACGCCTAACCTATATACGGCCGATGGCACGCTGACCGGCAACCGCACCGTGGCGATGGGGGCCAATAACCTGAGCTTTAGCTCGACCACCGGTCGCACGACCTTCTTGGGCAATGGCAACACGGTGCAAGGCATCGACCTGACCAACGCCAGCAACGGGGCCAACGCGCATACCCGCCTCAGCCTGAGCAACGACGCGGGTACGGCTTTTCTGTACCTCAACTCGAGTACCCGCGCCGACGGCGTGAACGGCCCCAACGCGCTGACGCTGCGCAACGACGTGGGCGACCTGCGCCTGCAAGGCAAGGGCGGCGTGGGCCTAACGCTAGCTGCCACCACGGGCATGGCCACGCTCAGCAGCGGCCTTATCATCGACAACAGCGACGCCAACAACGGCACGCTCACGGCGGGCAATGCTAGCAACGGCTACATCACCTTCGGTTTTGGCAGCGGCGAGGCCATCGGCTCGACGCGTACTGCGGGCGGGACCAACCGCCTGGGCCTGGACTTCTACAGCGGCTTTATCAAGCGCATGAGTATCACCCAGACCGGCAACATCGGCATCGGCACTACCGCGCCCGCCTACCCGCTCGACGTGGCCGCTATTGGTGGTAACCTAGCCGGCATGTATGCTTATTATGCGTTGAATACGAGTAATAATACGGTCAACACTGGGGTTGCAAACGGAACTGGCTCCGTGTCCATCCGGGCGGCGGGCCGCATCGCGGCCAGCGAGTTCAACGCTCTATCCGATGCCCGCCTGAAAACCGTCACGGGCTTGTCGGACAACCAACGCGACCTGGGCCTGCTCAAGCAAATTGAGGTTACCAACTACCGCATGAAGGACAAAGTGCAGTACGGCGACCGGGCCTTCAAGAAAGTAATCGCGCAGCAGGTAGAAAAAGTGTACCCGCTGGCCGTGAACAAGGGCACTGGCTTCGTGCCCACCATCTACAGCACCAGCACGGTAGCCCCGGCCGCCGGCGGCCAAAGCCTGGTAACGCTGGTGGCGCCCCACCGCCTGCAAGTGGGCGACAAGGTGCGCATGATAGGCGAGAAAAACGGCACCGTCGAAACCACGGTAACGGCCGTGAACGACGCACGCACCTTCGCGGTAGCCCTGCCCCAGCCCGAAACCAAGCTCTTCGTATTTGGCCCCGAGGTGAAAGACCTGCGCACCGTGGACTACGAAGCCCTGGCCATGCTCAACGTGAGCGCCACCCAGGAGCTGGCCAAGCAAGTGGAAGCCCTAAAAGCCGCCAACGCTCAACTGGCCGCCGCCAACGCCGGCCTGCGGGCCAGCCTCGATGAGAAAGCCAGTGCCAGTGCCCTCGGCGAAATGCAGGCCGCCCTGCAAGCCCTGCGCGCCGAAGTACAGTCGCTGAAAGGAACCGGCATCACCGCCAGCACCAAGTAAGCCCGCCTGATAGTTACGCCGCCCGGCCCCGCTGGCCGGGCGGCTAGTGCGAAGGCTGGCCACCACGAGCCAGGGCGTCTTTCAGGCCCCCGGCCCGGCTTTCGCGCCGTTGGTTTGCTACTTATTTTACTTGCTATATATGTTATGAAGTCTCCTTACTTAAGTATGCGGGCGCGCTGGTGGCCCGGCGCGGCGTCGCTGCTAGGCCTGCTGGCAGCGCACGCCAGCCACGCCCAGGCCACCCTCAACAACCCGGTGGGCAGTACCCTCAATCAGGTGGGCAGCCTCTACAATGCCGGCACCGTGCGCAATGCGGGCACTTACCTCCCTGCCAGCGGCACGCTGCTGGTGGCAAACGGTGATTTTATCAATACCGGCACCATCGGCACGGGCCCGGTCGCGGGCACGGTCAAGCTCGTCGACAGCACGCCCGACATCGGGCGCACGCTGTCGCTGGGCGGGGCCACCCTGCCCAACCTGGACCTCGACGTGCCCGCGGGCACCACCATGGACAGCGATGGCACCGTGCTCGGCACCCTCACGCTGCGCAACGGGCACTTGCGCACGGGGCCGGGCGCCGTGCTCACCCTAGGGCCCACCGCCACGCTGGTCGGCGAAACGGCGGCCCACTACGTGCAGGGCCGCGTAACCCAGGCGCGCAGCCTCAGCGGCAGCAGCCCCGTCGATATCGGCGGCATGGGCGTCAGTATCAACCCTTCCGGCGGTAGCTTTCCCCTCACCATCGAGCGCCGGGCTGGCCTCAACCAGGCCGGCGTTAGCTACGGGGCCAACCCCAGCATGCCTTCTCAGCACGGCATCGACCGGATGTGGGCCCTGAGCAGTGCCGCTACTACCCTGACTACCCCGGCTACCCTGACCCTGAGCTGGCCGGCCACCGACGACCACGGCCTAACCTTCGCGGGTACCAACGCCCAGGTGTGGCGCTCCGACGATGGCGGTGCCAGCTGGGTGCCGCAGGGCTCCGCGCAAGACGGTACCAGCCACGCCGTATCGGTAGAAACAACCCAGCTCAACGCGCTCTACACCGTGAGTACCAACGCCGCCCCGCTGCCCGTAACGCTGACCAGCTTCGCCGCCCAGCTTGCGGGGCCCGAGGCGGTGGCCCTGGCCTGGGGCACCGCCTCTGAAGCCAATACCGACCGGTTTGAGGTCGAGCGCAGCACCGACGGCCGCAGCTTTACGCGGCTAACCCAGGTGGCGGCCCGCGGCACCAGCGCCACCGCCCAGGCCTACGCCCACCGCGATGCCGCCCTGCCCGGCGGCGCCCCCGCGCTCTACTACCGCCTGCGCATCGTAGACCGCGATAACTCGGCCGTGTACAGCCCCGTGCGCACGGTAGCGGTCTCCGGTGCCCAGCCGGCCGCGCTGGCCATCAGCGTGGCCCCCAACCCGGCCGTGGCCAGTAGTGCCGCCAGCCTGTGGGTCGCGAGCCCGGTCTCGGGCACCGGCACGCTCACCATCCTCAACGCCCTGGGGCAAGTAGTCGCTACCCGGGCTGCCACCCTGGCCGAAGGCCCGCAGCAAGTACCCCTGGCCTTGCAGGGCCTGCCGGCCGGTGCCTACACGCTGCGCCTGCAAGCCAGCGGCCGCGTGGCCACCACCAGGCTGCTGGTGCGCTAGGCAAAGCAAGCATAAGGAGGCGCGCAAAAACGGCCGCCCGCAACTAGTTAGCTTCGCCAGAAGGTAGCCAGTTGCGGGCGGCCGTTTTTGCGCGCCCCAAAGCCGGTTTTTGGGGTATGCCCAAGCGCAAAGCCGCCCGAGGGCCGCCGGCGTGGGCCGCCCGCCCGGCCACTACGAGATAGAATATAGGCACTTAGAGATAGAAAATAGAAGTAAAAGGCTAAAAAATTAGCTTTCAATCATTAAACTTTCATTTATCAGGTTAATCTTAGGGCAGTATTTCCACCCCGCTGCCTATGAAACGCAGAGCTTTCCTCCAGCGCAATACGTCGGTGCTGACTGCCCCCGCGCGGGCCGTGGCCGCGCCGCCCGCCGCCACCGACCCGCCCGAAAAGGTGAGCCGCTACGCCAATAAAACCCTGCCTGCCGCCGGCAGCCGCACCACCTCCACGCTGGCGCCCTACGCCGGCGCCTGGGGCTACGACCAGGCCGCGCACCTGCTGCGGCGCTGCCTTTTTGGCCCCACGCGGGGCGAGATTACAGCGGCTGCCGCCTCCAACCTCACGGCGGTGCTCAATGGCCTGCTCACGGCCCCGGTCGCGCCCGCGCCGCCGCTCAACGTGTCGGCCACCGACACCACCGTGCCCATCGGCCAAACGTGGGTGGGCCAGGCCTTCGACCAAAACCTGGAGGGCGTGCGCCGCACCTCGCTACGCGACTGGTGGCTGGGCCAGCAATTGACCCAGACGACCTCGCTGAGCGAGAAAATGACGCTTTTTTGGCACAACCACTTCGTGGTCGAATTCGGCGACATCAACAGCGCGCAGTACGGCTACGAGTACGTGCGGCTGCTGCGCCAGCACGCGCTCGGCAATGTCAAGCAGCTGGCGAAGGACATCACAATTAACCCGGCTATGCTGCGCTATCTCAATGGCAACCAGAGCGTAGTAGGCGCGCCCAACGAAAACTACGGCCGCGAGTTATTGGAGCTGTTCACCATCGGCAAAGGCCCGCTCATCGGCCCCGGCAACTACACCACCTACACCGAGGCCGACGTGCAGGCCGCCGCCAAAGTGCTGACCGGCTGGCGCGATAACGCCACCACCGTAGCCGGCTACTTCACCGCCAGCCGCCACGACACCAGCATCAAGCAGTTCAGCAGCGCCTTCGGCAACGCCACCATCGCGCCCAACGGTGCCAACGAGTACCAGGACCTTATCAATCTGATATTCGCGCAGGCCGAAACGGCGCGCTTTCTGGTGCGGGCCATCTACCGCTGGTTTGTGTACTACGTCATTGACAGCCAGGTTGAAACTGATATTATTCAGCCGCTGGCTACCATTCTTATTACCAATAATTTTGACGTAAAGCCGGTGCTGCGGGCGCTGCTGGGCTCGCAGCATTTCTTCGACGCGGCCACGGTGGGCTGCCTCATCAAGAGCCCGCTCGACTTCACCATCGGCGTGTGCCGGCAGCTGGAGCTAGCGTTTCCGCCGGCCAGCAGCGTGGTGGCGCAGTACGGCATGTGGGACTACCTGAACTCGCTAACTATAGTGCAGCAGCAAACCCTCGGCGACCCGCCCAACGTGGCCGGCTGGGCGGCCTACTACCAAAGCCCGCAGTTTCACGAGCTCTGGATAAACGCCGTGACGCTACCCCGCCGCAACCAGACTACCGACCTCTTTATCGGCAGCGGCTACGTCCGCAACGGCTTCACCCTTAAGGCAGACCCTATCGCGCTGGTGCAGGCCATGCCGGCCGCCATTTCGGGCTCGGGCTCCGACCCCAACCTGCTCATCGACGAGTTTGTGCGCCTGCTGCTGCCCCTCACGCTCACGGCCAGCCAGCTGGCCTTCCTCAAAAACGCC
>JAKONR010000484.1 GCA_022701825.1 Hymenobacteraceae bacterium
GCGGCCATGCTGCCCGTGCAGCTCGGCTCGGGCGTCAATCTCTACGGCTACTATATGTTTCACGGCGGTCGCAACCTGCGGGGCCGGCTGTCGTGGCTACAGGAGTCGAGCCGCACCAACAGCTACAACGACCTACCGCGCCGGGGCTACGATTTTCAGGCCCCGCTGGCTGAAACGGGGGCCGAAAGCCCGCTTTTCAGCCAGCTCAAGCTGGTGCATTATTTCCTCAATGAGTTTGGTTCGCTGCTGGCCCCGATGGCCCCGCACGCCCCCGCCGCCCAGCCCGCCAGCGCCGCCGACCTCGGGCCGCTGCGCTGGGCCGTGCGCACGCGGGGCAGCAGCGGGTTTCTGTTTTTCAACAACTACGTGCGCAACTACCCCACGCCCGCCCGGCCCGGCGTGCAGTTCGAGGTACGGCTGCCGGGCGAAACGCTGACTTTCCCTCAAACGCCGCTCACGGTACCGGCGGGCAGCTACGGCATCTGGCCCTTCAACCTCGACCTGGGCGGCGCACGCCTAACGTACGCTACTGCCCAGCTGTTTACGCGGCTGCAAGTGGGCGGCGAGCCGTACTACGTCTTCTTCGCGCAGCCCGGCATCCCGGTCGAGCTGGTGTTCGACGCGGCCACTGTGCAGGCGGTAACTACCCCCGCCGGCCCCGTAGCCCCAGCCCAGGGCCGGGTGCGGGCAGCTGATATTCAGCCCGGTACCGGCGTGGCCCTCACGGTGCAGCCGCGCACCGGGCCGGCCGTGCGCGTGCTGGTGCTGAGCGAGGCCCAGGCCCGCCAAACGTGGCGGGCGCCCCTGGCCGGGGCCGAGCGCCTGGTGCTCACGCCCCAGGAAATCTACTTCGACGGCGACCAGGTGCAGCTGCAAGCCGAAGGCCAGCCGGCGTTTCAGCTGAGCGTGTTTCCGGCGCTACCGGCCGCGCCCCGCGGCAGCCTACCCCTGCCCGCCGGCGCGCCCGATGGCGTATTCCAAACCTACGCGGCCACCGCGCCCGCTCGCCGCATCGAGGCGCGGGCAGTGCCGCTGCGGGCCGGCGGCGTGGTGCCGCCCATCCGGTTTGGCGGGCCGGCCAAAGCGGCTGTGGAGCCCAGCGACACCGCCTACCAGCAGGCGGCGCAGTGGCGGCTTTCGCTGCGCGGCGCCCGTCTAAAAGGTCTGGATGATATCATTTTACGCTTCACCTACGCCGGCGACGCCATTCGGCTGGCGAGCGGCGAGCGGCTGCTGAGCGACGACTTTTACAACGGCGCGCCGTGGCGCGTGAGCTACCGCAACCTGCTGGCCGACGGCTTACGCGCGCCGCTGACGCTCAGCATCCTGCCGCTGCGGCAGGATGCGCCCATCTACCTCGAAGATGCCCGCCGGCCCGCGTTTCCGCCCGGCGGGCAGGTGAGCGAGTTGCAGCGAGTAGACGCCATTCCGCGCTACCGGCTGGCAGTGAAAATGGCTGAGTAATCAAACTTCCTAACGCGGGGCACCTCACCCCCCGGCCCCCTCTCCAAAAAAGAGGGGGAGCCTGACGCCTACTGCTGTTTGCTTACGTCCGCTTGCGGTTAGCTCCCCCTCTTTTTCGGAGAGGGGGCCGGGGGGTGAGGTGCCCCGCGTTAGGAATCGTTCATTTTTCATCATCCCGCCCATGCGCTCTATCCTAAAACTCACCATCCTCTTCTTTTTCAGCCTACTCGCTACCCCCCTGCTCGCGGCCGATGTGCTGCCGCTGGCCGGCGAGTGGCGCGCACGCCTCGACCCGCAGGGTGCCGGCGTGGCCGCCCGCTGGTACGCCACTACCCTCCCCCAAAAAGTGCGCCTGCCCGGCTCGCTGGCCGAAAACGGCCTCGGCGACCCGGTATCCTTGCGCACCCGCTGGATGGCCACCATCTACGACAGCTCGTGGTTTTTTAACCCGCGGCTGGCCAAATACCGCCAGCCCAATTACTTCAAAATCCCCTTCTGGCTGACGCCCAACGCCTACTACGTGGGGCCGGCCTGGTACCAGCAAACGGTGGCCGTGCCCGCCGCCTGGCGCGGGCGGCGGCTGGTGCTGTTTCTGGAGCGCGCCCACTTCGCTACCCGCGTGTGGGTTGATAATCAAGAGATAGGCCAGCAGATTTCGCTGGTGGCACCGCACGAGTACGACCTCACAGCGGCGCTGCCGCCCGGCGCCCACCCCCTCACGGTGCGCGTGGACAACCGCCTCGAAATCCTAAACGTGGGGCCGGATTCGCACAGCGTATCCGACCACGTGCAGGGCAACTGGAACGGGCTCATTGGGCGGCTGGAGCTACGGGCCGGGCCGCCCGTTTTTCTGCAAAGCGTGCAGGTGTACCCCGACGTAGCGCAGCGCACGGCGCGGGTCAAGCTACTGATTAAAAATACCTTGCCGGACAAAACCACCGGCACCGTGCAGCTCGCCACCCAGGCCACCAACACGGCCACCGCGCACCAGGTCGCGCCGGTTTCGGCGCGCTTCGTGGCCGCGCCGGGCGAAACGGCTGTGGAGCTGACCCTGCCGATGGGCGCGGCCGCGCAGCTCTGGGACGAGTTTCACCCGGCGCTATACCAGCTCACGGCCACGCTGCAACCCAAAAAGGGGCCGGCCGACGCGCAGGCAACCACCTTCGGAATGCGCGAACTCAAAACCCAGGGCAACCGCCTGCTGGTGAACGGCCGGCCGGTGTTCTTGCGCGGCGACCTGCACAACGGCGAGTTTCCGCTGACCGGCTACCCGGCCACCGACGTGCCGAGCTGGCTGCGGGTGCTCGGCATCATGAAAGCCCACGGCTTCAACCACGTGCGCTTTCACTCGTGGTGCCCGCCCGAGGCGGCGTTTGTGGCGGCCGACCAGCTCGGCTTTTACCTCCAGCCCGAAGGCCCGAGCTGGCCCAACCACGGCACTTCGCTGGGCGATGGCCGCCCGGTTGACCAGTTTATCCTGGACGAGACTACCCGCATGGCCGCCGCCTACGGCAACCACGCCTCCTACTGCCTGCTGGCCGCCGGCAACGAGCCCGCCGGCCGCAACCAGGCCAAGTACCTGGCTGATTTCGTGCGTTTTTGGCAGGCCCGCGACGCGCGCCGGCTCTACACCGGCGCCTCGGTGGCCATGAGCTGGCCGCTGGTGCCAGAGAATGAGTACATGATAAAATCGGGCGCGCGGGGCTTGCCCTGGGCCAAAGAGCTGCCCAACAGTACCTTCGATTACCGCGCCGCCATCGAGAAATTCACCATGCCCTACGTGACGCACGAGATGGGCCAGTGGTGCGTGTTTCCCGATTTCAAGGAAATCAACCAGTACACCGGCGTATACAAGGCGCGTAATCTGGAGCTGTTTCAGGAGGACCTCGCCGACCACGGCATGGCCGACCAGGCCGAAGCTTTCTTGCAAGCTTCGGGCAAGCTGCAAGTGCTGTGCTACAAAAACGAGCTGGAGGCCACGCTGCGCACGCCCGGTTTGGCGGGGTTTCAGCTGCTGGGCTTGCAGGATTTTCCGGGCCAGGGCACGGCGCTGGTGGGCGTGCTGAACCCGTTTTTTCGGGAGAAGGGCTACGTGACGGCGGCGCAGTACCGGCGCTTTTGCCAGCCCACGGTGCCGCTGGCCCGCCTGCCCAAGTTCGTATTTACCAGCGATGAAACCTTCGAGGCCACTGCCGAGCTGGCGCACTACGGCCCGGCCGCGCTGCCGCCCACCGCCCTCACCTGGACCATCAAAACGGCCGCGGGCGCGGTGGTGGCGCAGGGCCAGTTTGCCCCTGTCGCCATCCCGACGGGCGGTAACACGCCGCTGGGCACCGTGCGCCTGCCGCTGGCCGCCATCACCACCGCCACCCGCCTGACGCTGGAAATCGCCGCACCCGGCACCGACGTGGCCAACGACTGGAATTTCTGGGTGTACCCGGCCCAGCTGCCGGCCCTGCCCCCGAGCGACGTGTACGAATGCACCCGCCTCGATGCGCAGGCCCAGCGCGTGCTGGCGCGCGGCGGCCGCGTGCTGCTCAATGCCGCCGGGCAGGTAGTGAAGGGCAAGGAAGTGGCCATGAGCTTCACGCCGGTGTTCTGGAACACGTCGTGGTTTAAGATGCGGCCGCCGCACGTGACGGGCTTCGTAGTAAACCCCCAGCACCCGGCGCTGACCGATTTTCCGACCGAGGCGCATAGCGACTTGCAGTGGTGGGAAATCGTGAACCAGGCCCAGGTGATGCACATAGAGGACTTCCCGGCCGGTTTTCGGCCCGTGGTGCAGCCCATCGACACCTGGTTTTTGAACCGCCGCCTGGCGCTGGTGCTGGAGGCCCGCGTGGGGCCGGGGCGCCTGCTCGTGTCCAGCGCCAACCTCGCGCCCGCCGCCCCCGGCGAGGCGCCGCGCCCGGCCGCCCGGCAGCTCTACTACAGCCTGCTGCGCTACGCGCAATCCGAGCGCTTTCAGCCCAAAGACGCGGTTGATTTCAAGGTGGTGAAAGACTTGTTTGAGACGCCCTCGCGCGAGCAGTTCCGCACTTTCACCAAGAACAGCCCTGACGAGCTGAAGCCCGTGCGCAAGTAAGCGGCGCGGCACTCGCCAGCTCTAGGAGCTTACAAATAATAATCTGACTTGTAGCCTCTTAAACCGTCCAGCTTGCCTTAAAATGGCAGGAGAGCACGGGTGAGTACTCGCTTACCACCCCGATAGCTTCACGCAGGTTTCATGATTTTTTGCGGCCTTTTTGGCCCTCACTTTTTCCCACCCACCTTTTTTCAGCGCATGAAAAACCTGTATTTTCTGACCCACCTGCTCTGGCTGACGCCGGGGCTGGGCGCGCCCGCGGCCTGGGCGCAGGCGCAAACCCCCGCCCCGCGCGTCACCATTACCGGCAAGGTCACGAGCGCCGATGGCAAAGAGGAGCTGCCCGGCGTCACGGTCTTGCTCAAGGGCACCAACAACGGCACCGGCACCGGCCCCGATGGCTCCTTTTCGCTGCAAGTGCCCGCCGGCGGGGGCGGCACGCTCATTTTTTCCTACGTGGGCTACGCCACCCAGGAGGTGCAGATTGCCGGCCAGTCGGTCGTGAATGTGCGCTTGCAGGGCGAGGCCAAGGGCCTCGACGAAGTGGTGGTAGTGGGCTACGGCTCGCAGAAAAAGAGCGACGTAACCGGCGCGCTGTCCTCGGTATCGGCCAAGGAAATCCAGCAGGTGCAAACCCAAAACCTGACCCAGGCCCTGCAAGGCCGGGCGGCGGGCGTGGACGTGGCCGGCGGCAATTTCCGGCCCGGCGAGGTACCCACCATCCGCATACGGGGCAACCGCTCGGTGCGGGCCTCCAACGAGCCGCTGTACGTGGTGGATGGCATTCCGCTGGCGCAAGGCACTGGCCTCAATGACTTTAACCCGCAGGATATTCAGTCGGTTGAGATTCTGAAAG
>JAKONR010000489.1 GCA_022701825.1 Hymenobacteraceae bacterium
TGCGCCAGCAAAACGACACCATCGCGGCCCAAAACCGCGAGCTGCTGGAGCGCAACAGCCTGCTGGCCTTGCAGTCGGCCGCCATCGAGCAGCTCAACCGCGACCTCAGCCGCGATTTGCAAGACCAAAAGGCCGCCCGCATCCAGGCCCGCGAAGTCGATTTTGGTGAGTTCAGCCAGCTTTTCCCGGATAAGGACGCCTGCCTGCGCTACCTCGCCGACCTGAAGTGGGCCGCTGGCTACCGCTGCCGCAAGTGCGGCCACGAAAAAAGCTGCGCCGCCCGCGAGCCCCACGCCCGCCGCTGCACCCGCTGCCGCTACGTAGAGTCGGCCACTACCGGCACCCTGCTTCAGAAGTGCAAGTTCGCGCCCGAAAAGGCGCTCTACGCGGTATTTCTGCTGCACACCCACCGCGGCAATTATGCCCCCGCCGAGCTGGCGCGCGTGCTGGAACTGCGCCCCGCCACCAGCTGGGCCTTCGCCCAAAAAGTGCTGGCGGCCTTGCAGCGCCGCCGCCAGGCCGCCGACTACGAAGAAGCCGAGCCTTGGGCGCACGTGCTACTAGAAGTAGAGGTGGAAATGGAAGCGCAGGAAATCGGCGCTGAATAGCGCACTTTCGCAGGCTGCGTGCGGGGCGGGCAGCCGGTTTTTCGTCGGCACCCACTCATTGAGTGGTGAGCCTTACAAAGAGCGGGTTGCCGGCGAAAAGCCGGCTGCCCGCCTCAGCCACCATAGTCAAACCAGGTATTAGGCTCGCCTGACGGGAGACGCAAGGCCGCGTTTCTACGACCGACCAGATGCGTTTTTAACCGTCCTATACTACCCTGCTGGCGCAGTCACCAATTACTCAAAACCCCAAAAACCCGTCGCAAGTCAGCCGCAAACGTTTGCGGCTGACTTTTTTTTGAAAAAGGCGGATTTTTTTGCATTGTTTTTTAGCCTGAGAGGTTGGGCACAACTTATTCGCTTGGCTAGCCCATAAGCCGGTTAAGGGGCTGTATTACGTGTGCGCTAAGCGTATGACACCGCGCCGCTACTTGCCCAAAAATGCCCCTGGCGTGGCCTCAGAGCCATTTTCGTCCTTGCATTTGCCTGACATAAGCGAGTAGTTTTGGTCTATTCTTTCCCCACCCTTATGAACCAATCTATCTACCGCACTGCGCTGCTACGGCGCACAATGGCCGTGTTGGCTTGCGGGCTGCCCGCCGCGTGGGCCGCGCCAGCCATGGCCGCCAGCCTGCGCGATGCCGCGGGCATTATTCGGCCCGCCGCTCCCCTGCCCATTACGGGTCGTGTGACCGGGGCCGATGGACAAGGGCTACCGGGCGTAACGGTGCTGGTGCGCGGCACCAGCACGGGCACCAGCACCGGGGCCGATGGCAGCTTCAGCCTTACCGCGCCCGAGGGCAGCACGCTGCTTTTTAGCTTTGTCGGCTTCGTGTCGCAGTCGGTGGTCGTGACGGCGGCCAACGCTGGCAACGTGAGCGTGAAGCTGGTGGAATCGGCCCAAGGGCTCAACGAAATAGTGGTGGTGGGCTACGGCACCCAGGAGCGCCAGGACGTGACCGGCGCTATCTCCTCGCTATCGGGGCGCGACATTGCCTCGCAGCCGGTGGCTGACCCCACGCAGGCCCTGCAAGGCCGCGTGGCGGGCGTGACCGTAACCCAAAACTCGGGCGCGCCGGGCGGGGCGGGCGGCACCTCGGTGCGGATTCGCGGCATCTCGTCGCCCGGAAACAACTCGCCGCTGTACGTGGTCGATGGCTTCCCGCTGCCGTCCAATGACAGCGGTTTTAACCCGGTCGAGAGCCAGCTCAACTCCATCAACCCCAACGACATCGAGAGCATCGACGTGCTCAAGGATGCCTCGGCCACGGCTATTTACGGGCTGCGGGCGGCCAATGGCGTGGTCATCATCACGACCAAGCGCGGCAAGGCCGGCACATCCAATATTTCGGTCGATGGCTACCGGGGCTTTCAGCAGGTGTGGCGCAAGCTCGATTTGCTTGATGCCCAGCAGTATGCGCTCATCAATAATGAGAGTTTGATTGCCAAGGGCGACCCCATCAACAGTAAGTTTGCCGACCCCAGCGCGCTCGGCGCGGGCACCGACTGGCAGAAGGCGGTTTTCCGGCCCACGGCCGTGATTCAGAACTACACGCTGTCGGCCAGCGGGGGCAGCGAAAAGGCGCGCTACGCGCTGTCGGCGGGCTACTTCCAGCAGGATGGCACGCTGGCAGGCTCTCATTTTGAGCGCTTTACGGTGCGGGCCAACGGCGACATCCAGCTGAATAAATACGTGAAGGTGGGCAACAGCCTGGCCATCACGCACCAAGAAGACCGGCAGCTGAACACCGGCAACGACGAGTTTGGGGTGCTCAACAACGTGCTGCAAGCGCCGCCCACCGTGCCGGTGTACAACCCCAACGGCACCTGGTACGAGCCCACCGCCACCAACGATAACTACGTGGAGCCCAACCCGGTACTACAATCCAATATTACCAACTCCAAGTTTTCGCGCAACCGCATCATCGGCACGTTCTTCGGCGAAATCGAACCGCTGAAGGGCCTGCGCTTCCGCACCAACGTGGGCGCCGACCTGATTTTCGATAACAACAACGGCTTTACGCCTTCGCTCGGCCCCAACTCGCCGCGCAACTCGGTAGCCGGCGCGTACTCGTCGAGCAACTACAACCCGACCTATCTCATTGAGAATACGCTGACTTACGACCGCAGCATCGCCGACAAGCACCACTTTACGGTACTGGCGGGGCAGTCGGCGCAGCAGTTTCAGTACACGTATCTGTCGGCAGGGCGCACGGGCTACCTCAATAATCAACTCCAGAACATTAACGCTGGGCCTACGGGCAACCTCAGCTTTCCGAATACCAACGGCGGCGTCGGCATTGCGCCCACTACCGACCGGCTGGTGAGCTACTTCGGGCGCGTCAACTACGAGTTTGCGGGCAAGTACCTGCTCACGGCCACGGCCCGCTACGATGGCACCTCGCAGTTCACTACCGGGCGCAAATTCGGCTTCTTTCCAGGCGCGTCAATTGGCTGGCGTATTTCCGAAGAAAGCTTTATCAAGGACATCCCGACCATCAGCAACCTGAAGGTGCGCGGCGGCTACGGCAAGGTAGGCAACCCCCTGAATGCCGGCCGCTTCGCCTACCTGGCTACCATCAACACGGGCATTACCTACCCGTTTGGCAGTTCGCCGACGGTGTTTAACGGCGCGGGCCCGACCCGCGGCCAGAACGACGACCTGAGCTGGGAAAACAACTACCAGGCGAACATCGGGGTGGACGTGGGCTTGTTTCAGAACCGCATCGAGCTGTCGGTGGACGTGTACGACCGCCGCTCGCCCAACCTGCTGGCCTCGGTGCCGCCGGCCTATACGTCGGGCACCTACGAGTCGGTGCCCACCAACGCCATTTCGGCCTACAACCGCGGCCTCGACCTCTCGCTGAATACCCGCAACATTGTGAATTCCGAGGGCCTGAACTGGACGACGGGCCTCACGTTTTCGACCTTTAAAAACCGAATTAGCGACCTCAACGTGGCCGTGCCGTTTAATGGCCTGACTACCCGCACCGGCACCGCCATCACCCGCTTCGACAAGGGCCAGCCGTTTGGCGCGTTCTACGGCTACGTGGCCGATGGGCTGTTTCAGACCCAGGAAGAGGTGAACAAGGCGCCCAAGCAAACGGTGGGCGCCACGCCCGGCACCAGCACCGCGCCCGGCGACATTCGCTTTAAGGACCTGAACGGCGACGGCGCGATTACCG
>JAKONR010000505.1 GCA_022701825.1 Hymenobacteraceae bacterium
AAGGAGGGCGACGCGGCGCTGAAAACCTTCAGCGTGGCGCACGATGAGAAGTTTAAAATCCCGCTCATCAAGCAGGCCACGGTGGCGGCGGGCGGCAAGCTGCCGCTTTACGTAAGCCCGTGGAGCCCGCCGGCTTTCATGAAAACCAACAACAACCTGCTGCAAGGCGGCCACCTAAAACCCGAGTTTCGGCAGCCGTGGGCCGACTACTTCGTTAAGTTTATCAAGACCTACGAGCAGCAGGGCATGCCAATCTGGGGCCTCACGGTGCAAAACGAGGAGATGGCGACCCAAACCTGGGAATCGTGCCTCTACACGGCCGAGGAGGAGCGTGATTTCATCAAGGGCTTTCTGGGGCCGACGCTGAAAAAGGGCGGCCTGGGCGATAAAAAACTCATTGCCTGGGACCACAACCGCGACCTGCTGTACCAGCGCGCCAGCACCGTGCTCGACGACCCCGAGGCGGCCAAGTACGTGTGGGGCATCGGCTACCACTGGTACGAAACCTGGACTGGCAGCTCGATGCTCTTCAACAACGAGCGCGCCGTGAAGGAGGCGTACCCGAATACCAACCTCATTTTCACCGAAGGCTGCATCGAGAAATTCGACTTCGCCCGCGTGAACGACTGGGCGCTGGGCGAGCGCTACGGCAATTCGATGATAAACGACTTCAACGCCGGTACCGTGGGCTGGACCGACTGGAACGTGCTGCTCGACGAAACCGGCGGCCCCAACCACGTCGGCAACTTCTGCTTCGCGCCCGTCATTGCCGATACGCGCACTGGCAAGCTTATTTACACCAACGCCTACTACTACATCGGGCACTTCTCGAAGTTCATCCGCCCCGGCGCGCGGCGCCTCGCCAGCACCACCAACCGCGACTGGCTGCAAGCCACCGCCTTCCGCAACCCCGACGGCCGGGTGGCCGTGGTGGTAATGAACAGCGGCGACAAGCCCCAGGAGTTTCAGCTGTGGGTGCGGGGCCAGGCGGCGAGCACCACCAGTCCAGCGCATTCCATTGCTACTTATGTTATTAACTAAGTTTGCACTCGAAATAAGAATAATAAACGAGTCATGCTGAACGCAGTGAAGCATCTCTACCGCCCCGTTGGAATACTATTCAATGGTGCGGCAGAGATGCTTCACTATGTTCAGCATGACCTTCATTTGTACCTCTCACCATGCCCGCCTTTCGCTTTTTCGCCAGCCTCTTACTACTCAGCGCCGCCCTTACCGCCCGCGCCCAGGCGCCCGTGGCCGACTGGGCCAAGCTGGCCCGCTACGCCGCGGCCAACTCGCGGCTGCCCGCCCCCACGGCCGCCCGGCCGCGGGTGGTGCTCATGGGCAATTCCATCACCGATTTCTGGCCTAAAAACGACTCGGCGTTTTTTGCCAGCGGCCCCTACGAGCTTATCGGCCGGGGCATTAGCGGGCAGGTGTCGGGGCAAATGCTACTGCGTTTGTGGCCCGACGTTATCGCGCTGCAACCCAAAGTAGTCGTCATTCTGAGCGGGGCCAACGACATTGCCGAAAACGGCGGGCCATACAGCCCCGACGCCACGCTGCACAACATCATGGCGATGGCCGAGTTGGCGCGGGCGCACGGCATCCGGGTGGTGCTGTGCTCGGTGCTGCCGGCCTACGACTTCTGGTGGCGCAAGGACTTGCAGCCGGCCCCTAAAATCATCGCCCTCAACCAGGCGATAAAAGCCTACGCCGACCAGCAGCGCCTCGTGTACCTCAACTACCACGCCGCGCTGGCCGACGAGCGCCAGGGCCTGCCCGCCGCCCTCGCCCCCGATGGCGTGCACCCCAACCTGGCCGGCTACCGCGTGATGGAGCCGCTGCTGCTGAAGGCCGTAGCCGAGGCCCTGCGCCGCAAGTAAGCGGTAGCGCGGCCCGCCCCTACGGCGCGGCCGTGGGCAACACCACCTGGTAGGTATTCCAAAACTCGGGCCGGTAGGGCGCGTGGGCATCTACTTCGTAGATAGAGGTTTGCAGCACCTGCGGCTGCGTCAGGCTCACGCTGGTGGCCAGCAGCTCGTTGATTTCCCGGGTGCGGTGCTTTTCGTGGGTGGTTGCGCCCAGGAAGGTAGAACTATTCTCGCGGCGGGCGTACTTGAGGAAGTAAATTCCCTTGCTGGCCTCGTACTGGTAAGTGTCGTGGTGGCGGCGGTACATGGTCACGGGCTCTGCGAAACCCAGCTGGCGAAAGTCCTTCGGCTTGTCGTACTCGTGTGAGCGGCGCTTGGTGAAAGCCTCGTACTTGACCAGGGCAAAATTGTCGGCATCGACGTACAGCGTGCCCTCGAAGGCATCGGGGGCGGGGTAGCCATAGGGCGTGGTGAAGGCGCTGGGGCTCAGGCACACAAAGCCAACTTCGTACACGGTGCGGTCGCCGAGCTGCGTTTGGCCTTTGAGGGTGTACTGATATTTTTTAAAAACACTGCTTTCCAAGGGATTGCGCGTAGTCAGCACGGGGTCATCGCTCCACAGCAGCCAGTAGAGGGGCGGGTTTTTGAAGTCGACGCTGGTAGAGTCGCCCGTCCGGCGCTGCTGGCGCAGCTGCAAAAATCGGTTTTTGCTAGCGTGCTCCCAGCTGCCGCGCCGGTAGCCCTCTTGGTCATAGAAATCGAGGGCTGCCTCCTGCTGCACTTGCAACACGCTGTCGCGCAGGTACTGGCTGCGCGTGTAGAGCTGCATGCTGTTGGCCTGCTGCGGGTAGTTGGCGGCCAGGCGCTCGCCCACGCGCCGCACGATGGTTTCGACGCTGATGGGGGCGCGCACCTCCACCGTGCCCAGCAGGTGGGCCTGCGGGGTCAGGCGCACGCGCAACGGCTCACTGGCACCTACCCGCGCCACCGGCAGCCGCGCCGCGCCGTAGCCCAGGCTGGTAATCTGCACGGTATCGCGGGCGTGGTCGGCGGGCACAAACAGCACAAACGCGCCCCGCTCGTTGGTGACGGTGCCGCCCGGCGTGCCCCGCAGCCCCACGCTGGCAAAGGCCAGGGGCTGGTCGGTTTTGGCATCGCGCACCTCGCCCCGCAGCTGCCGGCCGCCTGCGGGCGCAGCCGCCACGCCCACGCCCTTGAGCGGCGTGGTGGGGTGCATGGTGCGGGTAAAAAACAGGCCGTCAAATATTTCGGCCCAGGGCGCATGCAGCGGCACGTAGCCCATGGGGGCGGCGTAGTAGCGGCCGGCCGTGCCCCGCAGGTTGGCAAAGCCCCACTCGCAGCCCTGCTGGCCGAAGGCCGCTTCGGCACTGGCGGGCGGCGGGGGCAGCACCTCGTGCAGCGAGGCCGCCTCGCCCACCCGGCCGTAGGTGCCGGTGTAGGCCACGAAGCCCAGCGCGTAGACGGCCGCGCCGAGCTGCGCCTTCACGAGCTGGC
>JAKONR010000512.1 GCA_022701825.1 Hymenobacteraceae bacterium
GGTAGCTGCGGCGGGCCAGCACGTCGATGGCGTACACGTTCACGAAGCCGCCGTTGTTGTTGCGCACGTCCACCACCACGCCGTCGCGGGTCATGTTTTCGGCGTCGAGGTCGAGGTAGAGCTGCGACAGCGAGGCCGCCGACATATCAAACATGTGCACGTAGCCAAGGCGGCTGCCGCTGGCCTTGGCCACGTAGGCGCGGCGCTCCTCCACCCATTGCCGGTAGTCGAGCGCCTTTTCGGTATCGCGGCTGAGGGGCCGCACCACCACTTCGCGCTCTTTGTTATCGCTGGCAACGCGCAGCGTGGTGCGGCGGCCCACCTTGTATTGCAGCACCTCGTCGAGGTTGGTACTGCCGTTGAGGGCCCGGCCATCCACGGCCAGCAGCACGTCGCTGGGCTTGAGGCCGGCCAGCGCGCCGGCGCCCAGCGGCAGTACAGTCGTGAGGCGCAGGCGGCCGTTTTGCTCGTATTCGGCGGGGTCGAAGCGCAGGCCCAGGCGCCCGGTCGAAGGAGCCACGGTGCCGCTGGCGGCCGGGGCCGGCCCCATGCCCGAGTGCGAGGCATTGAGCTCGCCAATCATGAGGTTGGTGAGGCGGCGGGCCTCGTCCGGGGTGCGCGCCCCGGCGATGTAGGGCGCGAACTTCTCGCGCTGAGCGGGCCAGTCGGTGCCGTTGAAAGTCTTGTCGTTGAAAAAATCGCGCAGGTAAGCCCAGGCCTCGTCAAAGACGACCAGCTTTTCCTGCTCGAAGTCTACGTCCATCTCGGCGGCCACGGCCACGGCGCGGGCCGCGCCCTTGCCCGCCTCCACCGGCACCACCTGAATGCGGCCCTGGTCGAGGAAATACACCTCCTTGCTGTCGGGCGAAAACTGCGCCTCGCGCTTGGCCCCGGCCGTGGCAGTTAGCTGCCGCGCCGTGGCGGGGTCTTTGCTCAGCTCATCGAGCGGGTAGATGTATAAGTTGGTTTGGTTGAGCACACTGCCCGTGAGCAGCAGCCACTTGCCATCGGGACTGATTGTTTGGGCGCGCACGTCCACGCCCACCGGCACCAGGCTCAGGCGGCGGCGAATATCCTCAAAATTGATGGTGACCGGCGTCTTGGCGGGCGCGGTAGCCGCTGCCAAAACAGCGCCTTTTTTGCCCTTGGCGGGCTTGTTGCCAGCGCGAGTTTTGGCGCGGGCCGAGTCGGCAGCGGCCACGGGCAGCGGGGCGGGCGTGGCCGGGGCGGTGGGCTTGCTGGGCGGGGCCTGGTTCTTCTCGGGCGATACCGGGCCGGGCACCGTTTCCTTGAATAAGTCGCGGAACTGGTCTTCGCGGAAGCGCGGCGTGCGCAGCTGCAAGTCTACGCGGGCCACCTCGGCGTCTTCGGTGCGCTGCCCAGTGTCAAAAAGCAGGTATTTGCCGTCGGGGCTCCACGAGAGCGTGTTGCTGTTCGAGTTGGCCAAAAAGCTCACCGGCCGGGCCACGCCGCCCGCCGCTGGCACCACCAGCACATTGGTAAAGCCGCGCGCGCCAGCCGGCGCAAAGGCCAGCCACTTGCTGTCGGGGCTCCACACGGCGGCGCGCTCGGCGGCCAGCGGCGGCCGGTCGAGGCGGCCGGTGCCCACCACGCGCTCTTGGTTGGTGCTCAGGTCGAGCACCCGTAATTCTTTCGCATCGCGCTGAAAAGCCAGCAGTTTGCCATCGGGCGAGAAGCGCGGCGACGCGTCGTTGGTGGCCGCGTTGGTCAGGCGGGTTTCCTTGCCGGTGGCGAACGTGTAGCTATACAGGTGCTTAGCGCCGTCGCGGGCCGACACGTACACCAAGCGGCGGCTGTCGGGCGCCCAGGCCAGGTCGGTTTCGGCGGCCGTGGTGGCCGTGAGGCGGGTGGCGTCGCCGCCATCGGCGGCCGACGCGGCAAACACCTCGCCGTGCACCACAAAAGCCACCTTTTTGCCATCGGGCGACAGCGCCAGCTCCTGCAAGCGGTCGGTGAAGCGCTGCCGCTCGGCCAGCGGACTGGCCGGCGCGCCCCGCCGCCTGATGGCCACCGGCTGCGCCTGCCCGCTCTGCGTGTCCAAGGTCCAGATGCCAAAATCGCGCTCAAACACGATGAGCCGGCCATCGGCCGAGGCGCTGGGCCACAGCACCCGACCGTCCTTGAAGCTGGTGACTTGCTGCGGCGCGCCGCCCGGCAGGCTCACCGCCCAGATGTTTTCCGGCCCGCCCTGGTCGCTGGTAAAGAACAGCTTTTGGCCGCCCGCGCCCCACATCGGCCACAGCGCCTTGCTGCCGCCGCTGGTGAGGCTGCGGTAGCTGGGGCCATTTTTGCCCGCTTGCCGCAGCCAGATTTCCGACTCGTCGAGGTGGCTGTGGCCGTGCCGCCACCACTGGTTGCTGGCCACGCCGCGGGCAGCAAAAGCCAGGGTTTTGCCATCGGGGCCGGGCGCGGCAAAAAACTCATTGGCGTAGCGGTCGGCCGATACGGCGGTGGGCGTGCCGCCGCCCACCGGCACGCGGTAGATGTCGTTCATGCCCGCGATGTCGCGGCTGGTGCTCGAAAAGTACAGGTAGTTGCCATCGGCCGACCACCCGTCGAGTTGGTCCAGGCCGTCGTCAAACGTCAGCCGCTTCACCTCGCCGCTCTCAAAGCTGAGCAGGTACACGTCGCCGTTGCCGCTGCGCGTAGAGGTGAAGGCCAGCGACTTGCCATCGGGGGCGTAGAGCGGGCGGCTTTCGGTGGCGGGGTGGGCCACCAGCAGCCGGGCCTCGCCGCCCGCCACCGGCACCGTCCAGATGTCGCCGCCCGATACAAAGGCGATTTCCTGGCGGTCGGGCGACACGCCAGGCTCCGAAAAGTAGGGCCGCGCCGTGGGCGGCGCGGCCAGCGCCGGCAGGGCCGCCAGCAGCGGCAGGGTGAAGGCAAAGCGGGATTTTGGCAGGGATTTGGGGCACATGGGCGCAGGCGGGGAAAGCTACAGAACGGAAGGTCGGGCCACGGGAGCGAACCGCTGCACCAAATAAACCACGTAATCAAAAAGCCCCGCCGACACATAGTCGGCGGGGCTTTTTATAAAGCGCTAAACAAGCAGGTTATTCCCGCACCACGCGCTGGGTAAGAATGCCTTGCTCGGTGTGCACGCGCAGCGTGTACACGCCAGCGGCCAGCGGTGCGAGGCTGAGCGTGGCCGTGCCGGGCGCCAGCGGGCGGCGCTGCACGGTCTGGCCCAAGGAGTTCAGCACCTCCAGCTGCGCGGCCTTGGCCTGCGGGCCGGTGAGTTCCAGGGTGAGGTGGCCGTCGGGCGTGGGGTTGGGGTACACCAGCAGGCTCACGCCGTTGAGCGAGGACGGGCGGGTGCCGGTGAGCGTGACGGCCACGGCCGCCGACGGGGCCGAGGCGCAGCCACCACTGGTAACCACCACGGTGTAGTTACCATTGAGCGCCGCGCTCGCTATGAGCAAGGTATTGGTGGTGCTGGCGGCGGCCACGGCCGTGCCATTGCGGAAGAACTGGTAGGTGGCCCCCGCCACCGGCGTGGCCGTGAGCAGGATGCCGCCCGTAGCGGGCATGGTGGCCGCGAGAGTGGCCGTGGGCGCGGGCGTCACGTTCACCTGAATAGGCGTGCGCGTGGCGCTCACGCACTCGCGGCCCAGCTGCCAGTCGTAGAAATAGTAGTAGTACTGCGGGTAGCCCGTGAAGGTGTTGCCCGTGATGCTGAGGCCGCCGTTGGTGCTGGTGTAGGGGTAGGTGGCCCCGGCCGTATTGCGCGAGAGCGAGGCCCCGCCGGTGGCGCTAATCAGCATCAGGCGGAAGCCGGTGCCGGCTTGCAGCGCGAAGTTGAGCGGCACGTAGGTTTTAGTGCCCACGTTGGCGGCCGTAATGGTGACCGTAGTGCTCTGAATAATAGAATTAGTACTACTCTGGTACTCAATATTGATGGGGCCAGCCGAGGTGGGGTACACATACACCCCGTTGAGGTTAGTAGGAGTAGTTACCGAGAAAATCAGCCCATAGGTCAGGTTGGTACCACCGGCCGCGCCGATGGCATTGGTGGCCGGCCCAGCCGTGGAAGACTGCCCATTCACGCCTTCCACGAAGAACTGCCGCGAGGCCGTGACGGCCGACGTGGTAAAGCTGGCGCCCGTGCCGAGCGCCGTGCCGCCGGTGGCGGTGTCAAAATAGCGCAGCGTAGTGCCCGCGCTGCCGGTGCCCGAAAGGGTGGCCGGGCTGCCCGCGCACACCGTTAGCGGCGTGCTCACCGTCAGCACCTGCGGGTTGGTGACCGTGATGGTGCTCACGTTGCTGAGCACGGTGGTGGCGTTGCAGCCGGTGCGGGCGCGGAAGTACGTAGTGGCGGTAAGGGCCGCCGTGGTGTACGTATCGCTGGTAGCACCGGCAATATCGGTAAACGTAATATTATCAGTCGATTGCTGCCACTGCACGGTGCCGTTGTCCGAGCCCGTCAGCGTCAGCGGGGCCGTGCCGTTCAGGCACACGTCGCTGGTAGCCGGCGACACCGTGCCCGCCACCGGGGCCAGCACGGTGCGGCTGACGGCGGGCGCCAGCACGTCGTTGCTGGCGTTGAGGTCGCCGGCCACGGTGGCCGTGATGGCAAAGCCGTAGGTGCCTACCGCAATCATATTGAGTGCGCCCGGCAGGGCGATGGTCTGGGTGGCGGCGCTGGCCAGCGTGCCGGTATTCAGGGTAGTGGTGAAGGTCTGGGCCGGGCCGGTGGGCGGCGTTACCACCACCGTCACGGTGGCGGGGTTGGTGGCAAAGTTGAGCGTATTAGCCCCGCCGTTGCGCACCTGCACGCTCACGGCTTCGGCCGGGCCGTAGCACGCCGAGGTAGCGGCCGGGCCGGCCAGGCCAGCGGCGGCCAGGTCGATGGCCACGGGCGCAAACTCGTAGGCGCCCATATCGGGGGCCGCGCCGCGCACCGCGCCCGTGATGTCGTCGGTCACGCGGGCCAGCGGCGTGCCGGCGTTGTTGAGCTGCGAGTTGGCGGGCACGAGGTTGCCGGTGGCGGGAGCCGCGAAAATCGGGTCGGCCGCCACGCTGTTCTGGTCGAAGCCCGCCGCCTGCCAGGCCGCCAGGGTGGCGTAGCTGGTGCTGGCGTAGCCCACGTTGCCGGCGGGCACGTATAGGTCGTTGTAGTTGCTAGTGGGCGTATTGGTGGTGTAGAGGGCGGTTTTGGTGCCCGTGCCGCCGCGCGTGATGCTGATTACGTTGTTCTTGATGTCGGCATTGGCGCCCGTGCTGTACACGCCGTAGGTGGCCGACGTAGTGGTCGAGGCCTGGTTATCGCAGGTGGCCGTGTTGTTATAAATGCGGCTGTAAGCCGCGCCCGAGCTGTAAATCGGGTACTGCACGCCGTTGCCGCTCAGGTTATAGAGTACATTGTTCACCACGTCGTTGGGCGCGCTGGCCGTGGCGCCCGCGCCCGTTACCAGGTAGATGCCGTACATAAGGCTGGTCGAGGTCGGGTTGCCGGCAAAGGGGTCGTGCACCTTGTTTTTCTCGATGGACACCCCGCGCGAGAGGCCGAAGGCATAAATACCGTAAAATGAGCTGGGGTTGGCGCGTAGCGGCCGGGCCACGTCGTTGCCCACCAGCTGGGTGCCGTCCTGGTAGCCCGTGTAGATGCCGTAGATGTAAAAATCGCGTACCTGGTTGTTGCGCACCACGTTGCCCTGGCTGAAGGTAGTGGTGTTGCCTTGCAGCGAGATGCCGTAGTAGCCGCCGTTCACGGTATTGCCCTCGATGAGGTTGTTGCTGCCCGTGTCGCCGGTAGCGGTGGCGCTCGTGGCCGAGCCACTCACCGCAATGCCCGCGAAGTTGAGTGAGGTCGTGGCAATGTCCGCGTTGATGGTGTTGTTGGTAATCTTGTTATTGTCGGCGTTGCTGGTGAGCAAAATACCGTAGCCGTAAGTGCCGCCCGTAGCGTTGATAGTCAGGTTGTTGATGGTTACATAGTCGGCTCCGTTCAGCAGCACCACGGCCCGCTGGCTGGTATTGGCCGAGGCAAACTGCAGGGTGCTGCCGCCGCCATTCAGCACCACGGTGTTGGTGGCGCTGGTGCCCGGTATTGTGCCCAGCAGGAATTGCTCGGTGTACGGCCCGCCCGAAACCGCGATGGTTACCGGCCCCGTCACGCCGCTCAGGCTCAGGCGGCCAGCCACTTCGGCGAAGGTGGCAAAGTTGGTGCCGCCCGTAGGCTGCGCGCTGTTGATGGTGTAGGCGCCGCTCAGGGCCTGTGCCTGGGCGCCCCGGCTCGCCAGCAGCAAAAGCCCGGTGCCCAGGGCGCACGACCAGCGCCGGGCCGTAGAGGCCAGCTGAAACAGCCGACGCGGCGACTTGCTAAGTAAGGTTTTAGGCATGAAAAAGGAGGGTAAAGAGAAACCAAATGAGACGCAATGAGAAGTAGTGTGCTGAAAACCCAACGCTTAGGCCAAGCACCTTTAGAAAGGCGAATATATTCACCAGATATTCATATTATGCCAATACTGAGGCATAGCGGCAGAATATTTTCTTCGCCCAAAACCCAAGCTTTCAGCGCATTACCTGGACGCTAGCCAGCCGGCACCGGCGCTCTTAGGCTGGCCTGGGCCAACATAGCACGCTAGCCCAAAAGCCTGCCTGCCAATGATTTCACGGCATTCGCAAACAGCCTCACCAGCGCCCCGACACGCACAAAAAAGCGCCCGCCGGCACAGCCGACGGGCGCTTTCAAAAGCCAGGCAAAAAGGCGGGTTTCAGGCCCCCGCCCTTGCCTTAGTCGATGGTGAGGCGGCGGGTAGCCTGCTCACTACCAGCCTGCACGCGCACCACGTACACGCCGGCCGGCAGGCCAGCGAGCTTGAGGGTGGTGGCGCCACCAGCGGCCAGCGGCTGCTGGCGCACCAGGCGGCCCAGGGCGTCGAGCACCTGCACCTGGCCGGCGGCCGTGCCAGCGGGCACGAGCAGCGTAGCCTGCCCCTCGTGCGTGGGGTTGGGGTACAGGGTGAGCTCGGTTTGCAGCGGGCTGGCGGTGGCCAAGGGGCTAGCCGTGGTCAGGTTCAGCCAGAAGCGGCCGGCGAGGGCCTCACCAGCGGCCACCGTGAAGGTGTAGGTGCTGCCCACGGCTACCAGCGGCGTGCGCTGGCCGGTTTTGGTGTCTTCGAGCACCGGCTGGGTGCCGGCGGGCAGGTTCAGCAGCTCGGCGGCGGCGAAGGTGTAGGTGCCGGCGGCCGGCACCTGCACTTGCAGGGCCACGCGGCCCGCCAGGGCCGGCAGGCCCTGCACGCTGAGCGGCTGGCCGGCGCTGGTGAGGGCGGCCAGGTTCAGGCCCGTGAGGTTGGCAAGCTTGGCGGCATCCTGCTGCTGGTCGAAGCCGGCGGTGGCGCCGCTTTCAGCATACACGTAGAGGGCGTCGGCGCTGCCGTTGGCGGCGGCCAGCGTCAGGTTGAGGACCGGGCGGGTTTCGCCGGTGGTGCGCTGCACGGCCACCTGGGCACGGCCGTCGTATTCGGTAACGCGGTGGCTGTTGCGCAGCGTGAGGGAAGCGTTGGTTTGGCCAGCCGCTACGCGCACGAAGAAGGCCTGGCCCAGCGGAATGATGGGGTTGCCGATGCCGTTGACGTAGGTGCGGTAGGTGTTAGCGTACTGGCCGATACTCTGGCTCACGTAGATGGCCGCGTTGAGGTTCGGGCGGTCAGTAGCGCTTACCGCCGCGTAGTTGAGGGGCGCGGGGTAGGGGTTGCCCACCAGCTGCCAGCCACCGTCGTTGGTTTGGTTGCTGCGGGTCATTACCCGGGTGAAGGTATTGTTGTTGAGCGAGCCCATAAAGTCGACCACCTGGTTGGCGGCGAGGTTCACGGTGTAGCCAACGGTCGGCACCAGCGGGTCGGTGAGGCTGCTCGGCGAGTACCAGCCTTTGTCAAATACCGGCAGGTTGTTGGTCAGGCTCAGGCGGCTTTCGTCGTAGCCATACACCGTGGGGAAGGGCTGCACGAAGTTGGGCTGGGCGCTGGTGTTGTAGGCCGGGTTTACCACGGGCGTGAAGCTAGCGGTGGCCAGGTCGGCCACGGTGGTGTTGCCCACCGGGGCCGCCAGCTGGCGGTAGCCGGGGCCGGCATTCAGGCTGCCATCGAGGTAGCGCTGCACAGTGGCGATGCCATTCACAAAGCCACGGCCGCTGTTCACGACCAGGGCCGTGCCAGTGGCGCTGCTCAGCAGGGTCAGGGGCTGGCTCAGCACCACGTTGCCGGTGTTGGCTACGGTCAGGGTTTGGGCCACGGCCAGGGGCTGGCTCAGGGCCAGGTTGCTGGCGTTGGTCGTCGTCAGGGCGCGCACCTGGCTGGGCAGGCCCGAGCCGGTAATCTGGGCCGCCGTGCCGTTGTACACGTAGCTGGCGGCCGAGGAAAACGAGCGCGTGCCCGTTACCTGCACCGCGCCGGTGCTGCCGGTGGCCGCGATGCCCGCCGCGTCGCAGATGCTGAGCGTGCCGCCATCGGCCACCGCAAAGTTGCCGCTGCCCGTGATGGGCTGGCAGTTGGTGTCGAGGCTACCGCCGGCCTCCACGGTCAGGGTGCCATACAGCGTCAGCGGGCCTTGCAGAGTGCCCTGGCCGGCGCTGGTTACGGTCACGTTGTCGTAGGTGCCAGTGGCTACCGGCTGGCTGGGCGTGTTCACCACGAGGTTGTTAGCCACGAAGGCATAGCGCGTCTGCACGGGGTAGTGGTCCGAGGTGGTGCTGCCGTAGTTGGCGATGGTATTCGCCACGCCGGTTTGAATCTCGGTCGTGCCCCTGATGTAGGAGTTGTAAAGCGATTTCGTCGTTACCACGTGGTCAATCACGTCGTTGTAGCCCACCGTCGATTTCTGGCCCGTCAGGCTCAGCTCTTGCAGCGTGGGCGAGGGGTAGTTGACGGCGTCGGTGGTGAAGGCGCTGTACGAGGTGATGGGCGGCACGATACCGGCCGTGATGGTCTGGTCGAGGTCGTCGTTGAAGTCGCCGAGCACGATTACGTTTTTGCCGGCGTAGTCGGCATCAAGCTTGGCTTTGAGTTCGTCGGCACCGGCTTTGCGGCGGGCATACGAGGTCACGACCGGGTCGGTATTCGCCTTGGCGTGGATGGCCACAAAGGTTACGGGGCGGGTCACGCCGTTCAGCACCACGTCGGCCTGCATCACGAAGGGGAAGCGGCCCGACGACCAGTTGGTGTAGCTGGTGCCCTGGGTCGAGCGGAAAAAGGCCGTGAACTTCGGGTTTTTGACCACGCTGGTGCGGTACACAAAAGCCAGCTTTTGGGCCAGGCGGTAGTCGGGGTCCGTGTTGTTGTCGGCCGCCGAGCCAAAGTCCGACACGCGGTAGGCGTAGCCGGGCATGGTGGCCACGAGCCGGTTCAGGCTCAGGGTGTCCACTACTTCGAGCAGGGCAAATACGTCGGCATTGAGTTGGTTCAGCACCGACTTCACGTTGGTGTACTGCAGGGCTTTATCGTCGGGGCCGAAGCCGGCGGCCGGCGAGCCAAACCACTCCACGTTCCAGTTCACCACTTCCAGCGTGTTGGCCACGTCGTAGGTGTTGCCGCTCAGCGCCAGGCTTTGGGCAGCCACGCCGGCCGTAGCCACGGTAGCCGTGGCCGCGTAGGTAGTGGAGGCCACCGTGGGCTGGAAGCGCACGCGCACGGGCACGATTTTGCCCGACGCCTCGGCGGTAGTGTAGGTGATGCTGCTGGCAAACGAGGTGCCGTCTTTCGATACCTGAAACGCGGCGTTGGACGACGTTACGGTGAGGTTGCCGGTGAGGCTGGTAGCCGTTACGTTCAGGGTTTGCACGGTGCTGGTGCCAGTGGCGCGGTAGCCGAAGCTGAAGCTGGCGGGGTTGAGGCGCACGGCGGGCGGGGCGGGCGTGGCCGAGTTGGTCAGCACTACGTCGTCGACGGTCCAGCGGGCGGCTTCGTCGGTGGTCGATTTATACACGAAGGCCACGTACACGCCGGCCGTTTTGTAGGCGCTCAGGTCCACGTTGGCGGTCTGGGTCCACACGTCGGAGCCCGTAGCGGGGAAGGTCGCGTTCAGGTCGGTCCAGGTCACGCCCGTGGCCACGGGGCTGCCCGTGCCGGGGTAGTTGGTCGACACCAGCAGGCGCAACTGCGGGCCGGCAAAAGCCGTGCGGCTCCAGAACGAAAACAGCGGGTACGTAGTGCCGGCCAGCGCCAGGGCGGGCGAAATCAGCCAGTCCTCGTTGCTCACGTTGGCGCTGTTGGCGTAGCCGTTCATCTGCACCGCGCTGGGGTAGGCGGCCGTGCCGGCCGGCGCGCCGGGGTCGCGGCCAAAAGTGGTGCAGGCCCAGGTTTGGGCCCCGGTTACGCTGTATTGCAGCCAGCCATCCGACAGGTTGCTGGCGTTCACGCAGTTGTTAAACGTGTACACCGTTTGGGCGGGGTCAACGCCCGCGCCGGTGGCGGTCACGGTGCGGGTGGCCGCGCCCGTGCTGCTGTTGGTGATGCTGCCCGATACGGGGCCGGTAGCCTGGCTCGAAGAGGTGGGCGTAAAGCGCACGTACACCGGCTTGGAGCCGGCCGCCAGCTCGGCCACCGTATAGGTCGCCGTGAGGCCGTAGCTCACGCCGTCCTTCGATACGCTAAAGGGCGCGGCGGCCGTTA
>JAKONR010000517.1 GCA_022701825.1 Hymenobacteraceae bacterium
AAACGGCCATGCTGCTCATCGCCTTTTGCGTATTTCCGATTGTGTTCGCGCAGTATCTGGGCCAGATGAACATGTGGCTGGCGGTGCTGGTAATCGGTATTGCGGCGGCGGCGCACCAGGCCTGGAGGGCCAATATCTTCACCACCGTGTCGGATATGTTTCCGAAGCGGGCCGTGGGCTCGGTCACGGGCATCGGCGGCTTTGCGGGTGGCATGGGCGGCATCGCGCTGTTGGCCCTGGTGCAGAAGCGCATGTTCGTGTACTACGAACAATTGGGCCAGATTAATAAGGCCTACTACATCATGTTCTTCATCTGCGGGGCTATCTATTTGCTGGCCTGGGTTATCATGTTTACGCTGGTGCCGCGCATGGAGCCCATCAAGCTCGATGACGACGACACGCTTCCCACCGCTGCCTAAGCCGCTTTTTGCTTCTCCTATGAACCGTTCCTTCGCGCTACTCGCCCTGCTGGGGCTGCCCGCACTGGCTTCCGCCCAAGCTCCCGCTAAACCCCTGCCGCAGCCGATGAGCAGCAAGGCGCTCATTACTACCGCGCCCGCCCCCACCGGCGGCCCGATGAGCAAGAAAAACGCCGCCGCCGTGCGGGAAGTTGAGAAGCTGGAGCGCCAGCGCTTCGAGGCGCAGGTGAGCAAAGACTACGCTTTTCTAGAAAAAGCATTCGCCGACGACCTCATCTACACCCACGCCAACGGCAAGCAGAACGGCAAAACCGACTACCTGCAAAGCATCCGCGACGGCAAGAGCGTGTACGACAAGATTGAGGTCGAAAACCTGAATGTGCGCGCCTACAACGATGGCACGGTGGCCGTAGTGAATGGCCAAATCGTCATCTACCAGCCCAACAAGCCCGACGGCACGCCCAACGTGGCCCACATCAAGTACGTGACCACCCAGATTAAGGACCCCAAAAAGGGCTGGCAAGTGGTGCTGTGGCAGTCGCAGAAACAACCGGAAGCGAAGTAGAAACTGCCGCCTGTCATTGCGAGCGCAGCGAAGCAATCGCATCAGGACAAGCACCCGAACGGCGCGATTCAACAGGTGCGATTGCTTCGCTGCGCTCGCAATGACAGGCGTTTTTTGCTATCATAATTACCTATGTCCCCCACCCCTACCCACGACGAACTAGCCACCCCCGTCGGCACCACGCTCGAGCGCTACATCATGCGCAAGCAGGCCGAATTTCCTTTTGCTACCGGCGAGCTTTCGCAGCTGCTGCGCGACATCGCGCTGGCCAGCAAGATTATGGTGCGCGAGGTGAGCCGCACCGGCCTCAGCACCATTGCCGAGGCCACCGGCCCCGAGGGCGAGCAAACGGCCCCGCGCCACCGCCTGGGCGAGGAGGCGCACATCCGCTTCGTGCGGGCGCTCACCAACGGGCGCGAGTGCTGCGCGGTACTCAGCGAGGCGCGGCCCGACATCATCGACACCGGCAACCCCGACGGCAAGTACGTGGTGGCCCTAAACCCGCTCAACGGCTCGGTGAGCCTGGACTTCAACGTGAGCACGGGCACCATTTTCAGCATCTACCGGCGCGTGAGCCGCTACGGCGGGCCGGCGCGGGCCGAAGACTTTATGCAGGGCGGCCGGGCGCAGGTGGCGGCGGGCTACATCCTCTACGGCTCCAGCGTGATGCTGGTGTATACTACCGGCCACGGCGTGGCGGGCTTCACTTACGAGCCGAGTTTGGGCGAGTTTTTCCTCTCGCACCCTAAGCTGACCATCCCGGCCAGCGGCAAAGTATTCTCGTGCAACGAGGGCAACTGGTTTGACTTTCCCGAGTTTGCCCGCACCTTTCTCACCAGCTGTAAGGAGCGCCGCTACACGGCCCGCTACGTGGGCTCATTGGCGGCCGACTACCACCGCAACCTCTTCACGGGCGGCATCTACCTCTACCCGCCCACCGGCGAGTGGCCCAGCGGCAAGCTGCGCCTGCTCTACGAGTGCTACCCCATCGCCTTCGTGACCGAGCAGGCCGGCGGCGTGGCCACCACCGGGGCCGACGACGTGCTCGATGTGCCGCCCACCCAGGACCTGCACCAGCGGATGCCGCTATTCGTGGGCTCGGCCGAGCTCGTGCGCGAGCTGCAAGCCGTGGCGGCCGAATAAGTAGCTTGGACTTTGTAGTCCGAGCTACAAACCCCTGGCCGCTTAATTCGTTTTACCGGCGATTCTTTCACCAACCGCGCGCCGCCCAGGCACCGCGCCACTTCCTCATGCCCAAAATCATCGCGCCCGAAGTCGAATTCAGCCAGCTGCTGAACGACGTGAAGCAGGCCACGCCCGAAATCTTCGCCCCCAACGGCGGCTACCTCAACCTGCTCGAAGGCCGCTGGCAGGAGCCCGGCACGCCCAAGCCGTTCGTCTCGCCCATCGACGGGTCGGAAATCGGCGCGCTACCCATGCTCAAGCACGACGAGGCGCTGCGCGCCGTGCATTTCGCCAAAGGCGAAAGCACCGCCTGGGCCGCCACCGACTTGCAGGAGCGCCGCCGCCGCGTGCAGGACTGCCTCGCCCAGCTGCGCCCGCACATCGACCTCATCAGCAAGCTACTAATGTGGGAAATCGGCAAAACCTACAAGCTGGGCTTCAACGACATCGACCGCTGCATCGAGGGCGTGCAGTGGTACGTGGACAACATCGAGAGCCTGCTCGGCGACCGCCGCCCGCTGGGCCTGGTGAGCAACATCGCTAGCTGGAACTACCCCATGTCGGTGCTCATGCACGCCGTGCTGGTGCAGGCGCTGGCCGGCAACGCCGTGATTGCCAAGACGCCCACCGACGGCGGCTTTATCTCGCTCAGCGTCACATTCGCCATTGCCCGCCGCTGCGGCCTGCCCGTGACCTTGGTGAGCGGCCCCGGCGGCGAGCTCAGCGACGTACTCGTGAAGGATGCGGCCGTGGACTGCCTCAGCTTCGTGGGCGGGCGCTACAACGGGCGCAACATCGCCGACGCGCTAAGCCAGGAGCACAAACGCTACATGCTGGAGATGGAAGGCGTGAACACCTACGGCATCTGGGACTACTCGCAGTGGGACAGCCTGGCCGACCAGCTCAAGAAAGGCTACGACTACGGCAAGCAGCGCTGCACGGCCTACGTGCGCTGGGTGGTGCAGCGCGATTTGTTTCCGCAGTTTCTCGAAACCTACACCCAGGCCATTGGCAGCCTGAAAGTGGGCAACCCCACGCTGGTCGATAACCCCGGCGACAAGCTGCCCGACCTGGCTTTTGGGCCCGTCATCAACGCCCGCCAGGCCGGCGAGCTTGACCAGCTGTTCAGCAACGCCACCAAAACCGGGGCCATCCCCTTCTATCAGGGCAAGCTCGATGACAACCTCTTCCTGCCCGGACAGGACCGCTCGGCCTACCGCGCCCCGCGCGCGCTGGTGGGCCTACCCCGCCAGGCCGAGCTGTACTTCAAAGAGCCCTTTGGGCCCATCGACTCGGTGGTGCTGGTAGACCGCGTGGAGGAGCTGGTGGGCGAGATGAACATCTCGAACGGCGCGCTCGTGAGCGCCCTCGGCTCGGACGACGAGAAGTGGGCCACCCGCACCGGCAAGGAATTGCGGGCCTTTAAAGTAGGCATCAACAAGCTGCGCAGCCGCGGCGACCGCGACGAGGTATTCGGCGGCCTGGGCGAAAGCTGGAAAGGTGCCTTTGTGGGTGGCAAGCTGCTGGTAGAAGCCGTGACGCAGGGACCGCCCTCGCAGCCGGTTTTGGGCAACTATCCCGACGCGGTGCTGCTACCCGAAAAAATGTAAGCTCGCCACCTAAACCGTTAGGTGAAAGGCAAAAAGGCCGCTTTCCGCAGGGAAAGCGGCCTTTTTGCCGACTGCCCGGCTTGTGCAGCGCGGCTGCTTCCGAAATCGCGGGCTTCGCACAGGAAAATGCTACACTGGAAGCGCCTGAGGCTATGCTAAGCGAGTAGTTCCTTCGGGTACCTCGGTTAGGAGGCAACTTTACGACAGTTAGCGCTAGTACCAACGCGAACGCTAGCGCTTTCTTACCTTATTATCTTCTCCTTTATGAAAGCCCTATCTATTACAATTATGCTATTAGTTGGCTTGGCGGCCGCTAGCCCGGCCGAGGCGCATTCGCGCAGCCGGCAGCAGTTTCCGCTGTTGCCAACCCGCTCGGGCGCGCGCCCGCTCACGCGCTATCTGGCTGCCGTGCTGCACCTCACGCGCCGGCAGGCCACGGCCGTGCAGCAGGCGCTACGCACCTGCCCGGCCCGCCCGCTAGCCCCCGAAGACCTGACCCTGAGCCTAAGCCCTGTACTTACTCCCGAGGCGCAGGAGCGCTTGCAAGCTTTGCAAAACAACGCCACTACCTATCGTGCGCTGTGCTACCTCACGGCCCGGCACTAGTAGGTAGCGCGCTCGCACTGCGTGTAGTAAGTGGAGGCCTGCTCGTGGCCTGAAAGGCCGCGCTACTCCGGCACTTCCGCACTGTCTCGGCCCTCGGGGGCCGGGAAGCGGCTAGCCACTTTGCCGGCCTCCGGGGCTACGGTGGAGAGCTTGGTTTCCTCGGGCTGCCGCACGGTGGCGAGCTGGGTGTCGAGGGCAATTTCAAACCTATCAAGCTCTAGCTCAACCTGGCGAATAGCGTCTTCGCTGAACTTGGCGCGGCGGTGCAGCTCCACGAGTTGGCGGCGCTGGTGCTCGGTTACGTCGAGGCGGGTGCGCAGCAGGTTTTCGAAGGAAATAGCGGCCTCCGTTTCGGCTTCGGGTGGGACTTGCAGGGCGGTGGCTTCGTTGGCGGCGTAGGCGCCGTGCAGGCGGTGGGCCTGGCGGCGCATTACCTCGCGCAGCGTGTGGAGGCTGGGATTGGGCGGCGCGCCCTCGCTTTCGATGCGCTGGTCGAGGTAGTGCAGCGAGCCTTTGGTGAGGGCCAGGCGCAGTTGCTGCTCTTCGGCGGCGCGCTGGGCCGGCGACTCCTGCACGCCCAACCGGCGCACCAGCCAGGGCAAGCTCAGGCCCTGCACTACCAGCGTTATCAGGATGACGGTGAAGGTGATAAACAGAATCACATCGCGCTGCGGAAAAGGCTGGCCGTTGCGCAGCGTGAGCGGCAGGGCCAGCGCCGTGGCCAGCGACACCACGCCCCGCATGCCGGCCCACGACGTGATAAAGAGGTTGCGGCGCGGGGTGTGCACTTCGTCGCGCCCCAGCCAGCGCCCCAGCAGTTCGCCCAAGTACGACACCGGAAACACCCAGCCCATGCGAATGGCGATGGCCACGGCACTCACCAGCAGCCCGTAGCCGAGCGTGGCCCAAAAGCGCCCCGCGCCCAGCCCTGCGAGCACCCCGCGCAGCTGCAAGCCTATCAGAATAAATACCAGACCGTTAAGTAAAAAACCTATCACGTTCCAGACGCTGTGCTTGAGCAGGCGCGTCTGGTTGTCGTAGATGTCGTGCGAGCGGCGGCTCATCATCAGGCCCATAAACACCACGGCCAGCACGCCCGATACTTCGAGGTGCTCGGCCGCCAGGTACACCCCAAAGGGCAGCAGCACCGTGAGGGCGGTGATAAGCGTGGCATCGGTGAGAAAATTTTGGATGCGCACCATGGCCCAGCCCACGGCCAGCCCAATGGCCGCGCCGCCCAGTGCCACCAGCAAAAAATGCCAGCTGGCATCCCAGAGGCCAAAAACCCCGCTCACCACCGCCGCCACGGCGTAGCGGTAGGCAATGAGCGCCGAGGCGTCGTTGATGAGGCTTTCGCCCTCCAGAATGCTCGTGATGCGGCGCGGCAGCCCCAGCCCTTTGGTAATGCTGGTGGCGGCCACGGCATCGGGCGGGCTGATAATGGCCCCCAGCACAAACCCCAGCGCCCAGCTAAAGCCGGGGATAAAAAAGTGCGCCAGCGCCGCCACTACCGTGGTCGTCATAAACACCAACCCAATGGCCAGCAGCGAAATAGGCCGCCGATTGGCCACAAACTCGTGCCACGAGGTATTGTAGCTGGCCTCGTAGAGCAGCGGCGGCAGAAAAATAAAGAAGATGAGGTCGGAATCGACCGCCACGGCGGGCAGGCCCGGAATGAGGGCCAGCCCGCCACCTACCAGCACCAGCAGCACTGGGTAGGGCAGCTTGAGCCGGGGGGCGATGGCCGAGAGCCCCACCAGCAGGGCCATCAGGAAAATTACAACGGATAAGTGCTCCATAAATAAGCGAACAACAGCCCAGGCGGGCCGGCGCGATAGCACCGGCCCGCTCCGCACAAAAGGGCCGTATACGTCTTACCGCGCCCAACCGCTCGCTCGCGGGCCAAACGCACCGGCCCGCCGCTCCCCCATTTCCGGCCCACGCTTCAGCTAAGAATCTCTAGCTGCCACGCCAATTGCTCGGGCGTTATGGGGTAGGGCTGGCCGTGCCGGATGGCTTGGTACACGGCCTCGAACAACCCCGCGTAGCTGCCCGGCGCGGCCGGCACCGCCTTGGCAGTGAGCGCGCCTTCGGGCGCGGCCAGGGTCAGGCGGCCTTCCTGGCCCGGCTGCTCGTGGCCGTAGGCCGGGTTTTCGGGCCTCATGCCCGCTACCAGCTGGGCTTCCTGGGGGTCAGTGCGGTCTTTGCGAAAGCTGCCCTGGGTGCCGTGCAGCACGAAGGCCGGGCCGGGGTCGGCCACCAGCAGGCTGCTGCTGAGGTACACGTGCAGGCCTGCGGGGTAGTGCAGGTGCAGATGGAAATAATCGGCTACCTGCGAGTTTTCGCGGTAGCTGCCGTGGGCCTTTTCCACCTGCACAGGCTGCCCAAACAGGCTGATGACTTGGTCCACCAAGTGCGGCCCGAGGTCGAACAACAGCCCCGAGCCGGGCGAGGTGGCGTCTTCCTTGAACTTCTTGGGGTTGAGCTGCGGTTTGAAGCGGTCGAAGCGAAAATGCACCTCGATGAGGCGGCCCAGCTGCCCGCTTTCCACTACCTCGCGCACGCTGCCGAAGTCGGTATCCCAGCGGCGATTCTGGTAGGCAAATAGCTGGCGGCCCTGCTGCCGGGCCAGGTCAAATAAGTCGCGCACCTCGGCGGCGGTGGTGGCTACTGGCTTTTCGAGCAGCACGTGCTTGCCGGCCAGTAGCGCTTGGCGCGCCAGCTCCACGTGCGTGGCGCTGGGCGTGTTCACTACTACCAGTTCCAGCTCGGGGTCGACGAGCAATTCGGCCACGCTGCCATAGCTCGTTATGTGCGGGTAGTCGGCCTGCATGCGCTGCTCGTGGCGCTGCACCACGGCTTGCAAGTCGAAGCCGGGGTGCTGGGTCAGAAACGGCGCGTGGAAAATTTTGCCCGACATGCCGTAAGCCAGCAGGCCGGTTTTGATAGGAGTAGAATCAGCAGAAAGCGTCATGGCGCAAGGTTTCGCGAAGTAAAAAGAGGTTTCGCAAGGTAGAAACCGCTACCCGGCGAAACCTCTTTTTGACCTAATGCTATGTAGTAGAATAATGCCCGTCATGCTGCGCTCCGCTCAGCATGACGGCCTAAAAACTACTTGGCGAACCCTGTTTTTACTTCGCGCACTCTGGCGCTCAAGCTACGGCTTCGGCCAGCTCGGGCACGGCCACGGCCGCCCGTAGCGGCGCGGGCAGGCGTACCACGCACACGCCCGGCGCCCGCAGCCAACCGGCTTGTGCCAGCTGCCCCAGCCCGATGGTGCCGGTGAGGTAGCTGCCGCGCTGCGCCGACCGAAACTGCTCGTGCACCGCCGTGAAATCGGCCAGGTCGGGCGCGCTGGCTTCGTCATCAAACGTCACGAGCACATCGACTTCGGCCGCCTCAGGCACCAAGACCAAATGGCTGTTTTGCTGAATTTTCTTGTATTCGTAGCGGTAGCCGTAGGTGAGGGCCGACAAGTCGGAGAGCACCGCCGAGGCCGTGGGGAAGGCTCCCGCCCCGCGCCCCAGGAAAAACTGCCGGTCGGCAAAACCGCTCTGCGTCACCAGCCCGTTGAACTCGTCGTGCACGTTGCTCAGCTCGTGGCCGGGCGCCACCAGCGTCGGCAGCACCGCCGCCGCGATGCCGCCGTCGGGCAGGCGCCGCGCCTCCGCTACCAGCTTGATAGCCAGGCCCTGCTCGCGGGCATACGCCGCCGCCAGCGGGCTGATATTCGTAATACCTACCGCCAGCAATTCTTCGGGCCCGGTCACCAGCCCAAAGGCGTGGGCCAGCAGCAGCACCAGCTTGTTGCGGGCATCGAGGCCCTCCACGTCGAGCGCGGGGTTGCTTTCGGCGAAGCCCAGCTGCTGCGCCCTGGCCAGCGCCTCGGCGTAGGGCTGCCCGTCGCGGTTCATGGCCGTGAGGATGTAGTTGGTCGAGCCGTTAATAATACCCTCTACCGAGGCCAGCAGGTCGGTATCGTAGTACTCTTCCAGGTTGCGAATGACGGGCAGGCTGGCGCAGGCGGCGGCTTCGTAGAGTAGCGGCACGCCCGTGGCCCGTTGCAGCTCAATGAGCTCGGGCAGGTGCTCGGCCAGCATTTTCTTGTTGGCCGTCACTACTGCCTTGCCTTTTTGCAACGCTTCTTTGACGATGAGGTACGCCTCGTCGGCGTCGTCAATCAACTCCACGATTACGTCGAGGCCGGGGCCGTCGAGCAAATCCTGCTTGTCGAAGGTGAACAGCTCGGCGGGCAGCGGGCGTGCTTTGTGGCGGTCTTTCACCGCAATGCGGCCTATGCGGGCATTCAGGCCGGGCGTGCGCTCCAGTACGGCGTGCAGGCCCTGGCCCACTACGCCGAAGCCGAAGAGGCCGATAGTGATGTTAGTACGGGTCATAAAGTTGATGTTGCGCGGACTTTGTAGTCCGCGAGCGAGCGTAGCGAGCATTCAGACACCCAGGCGTAACCTGTTCGCTGCGCTCACTCGCGGACTACAAAGCCCGCACAACTTTTAAGCTACTACCAGTTCCCCTTCCGTCGTTACCACGTGCGCTTCCTTGAGCGCGGCCAGCGCATCCAGCGCCTGCGCCAGGTCGGCAATCAAATCTTCGGCATCTTCGAGGCCCACGCTCAGGCGCACCAGCCCGTCGGCCACGCCGCTGGCTTGGCGGATAGCGGCCGGAATTGACTTATGCGTCATGGTAGCCGGGTGGCAGAGCAGGCTCTTGGCCCCGCCCAGGCTTTCAGCCAGCTTGAAATATTTGGTCGAAGTCACCAGCTTGGTAGCGGCTTCAATGGTGTCTTCAGTGAGGGCCAGAGCAATGATGCCGCCAAAGCCACCCGATTGCTGCCTTTTGGCTACCTCGTGGTTGGGGTGGCTTTCGAGGCCGGGGTAGTACACGCGGGCCACTTCGGGGCGCGTTTCCAGAAACTTAGCCACCGCCAGGGCCGACGTGCTGGTGCGCTCGATGCGCAGCGGCAGCGTCTCGATGCCGCGGATGGTGAGGAAGCAGTCGAACGGCCCCAAGATGCCGCCCGAAGCGTTCTGAATGAATTTCAGCTCTTTTGCCAGCTCCTCCGTCTTGGCCACGGCGATGCCAGCAATGAGGTCGGAGTGGCCACCCAGGTACTTGGTGCCGCTGTGCACCACTAGGTCGGCACCCAGCTCGATGGGGCGCTGCAAGATGGGCGAGGCAAACGTATTATCGACGCAAAGTAAACAGTTGTGCGCCTTGGCGATAGCCGAAATAGCGGCAATATCCGACACCTTTAGCGTGGGGTTGGAAGGCGATTCCAGCCAAATAAGCTTGGTTTTGTCGGTGATGGTGCGGGCGACGTTCTCGGCGTTGGTCGTGTCGCAGTACACGATGTCGATGCCCAGGCGGCGGTACACGTGCTCGAACAGGCGGAAGGCGCCACCGTAGATGTCGTCAATGGCAACTATCTGGTCGCCAGCCGATAGCAGTTTCACTACCGCATCAATGGCGGCCAGGCCGCTGGCGAAGGCGTAGCCCGAATGGCCGCCTTCGAGGGTGGCTACCAGGTTTTCGAGGGCCAGGCGAGTAGGGTTGCCGGTGCGGGCGTAGTCAAAGCCTTTGTTGACACCGGGCGCTTCCTGCACGTAGGTGGAAGTCTGGTAGATGGGCACGGCGATGGCGCCGGTTTGCTCGTCAACGGGGATGGAATGGAGGAGGCGGGTTGCAATAGACATGGCAAGAGAAGTTTATTGTTTGATTGGAACAGTAAACCCCTATTTCCCAAGCACCTAGTCAAGAATCT
>JAKONR010000524.1 GCA_022701825.1 Hymenobacteraceae bacterium
AACAGTAATCCTCCGTTTTAGAATGCTCCTACGTCACCTTTCGCGGTATTTGCTGCTCGCCCTCCTTGCCACTGCCCTAGGCGCCCGCGCCCAAACGCCCGTGGGCCTGGGCTGGGCCAAAAACAACGTGAACGGCGCGATTTTCCGCAAAAACTCGGTGGTGAGCCAGGGCCAAAACCAGTACGTGGCCTACTACGACTCGGCGGGCTACGTAACCCTAGGCAAGCGCCGCCTGCCCACCGGCCCGTGGCAGACGCAACGCACGCCCTACCAGGGCAATGTGAAAGACGCCCACAACGTCATCAGCCTCATGGCCGATGGCGCGGGCTACCTGCACCTGAGCTTCGACCACCACAACAACCCGCTGCGCTACTGCCGCAGCACGGCGCCCGGCTCGCTGACCATGGGGGCGCTGGAGCCCATGACCGGTCAGCAGGAGCAGAAAGTCAGCTACCCCGAGTTTTACCGCTACCCCTCGGGCGACCTGCTCTTTATGTACCGCGACGGCGGCTCGGGCAACGGCAACCTCGTGCTGAACCGCTACGACGTGAAAACCAAAAAGTGGACGCGCCTGCACGACGTGCTCATCGACGGGCAGGGCCAGCGCAACGCCTACTGGCAGGCTTGCCTCGACGCGCGTGGCACCATCCACGTGTCGTGGGTGTGGCGCGAAAGCCCCAACGTAGCTTCCAACCACGACATGGCCTACGCCCGCTCGCTCGACGGCGGCAAAACCTGGCAGAAAAGCACCGGCGAGCCGTATGCGCTGCCCATCACCGAGGCCACGGCCGAGTACGCCGCCCGCATCCCGCAAAACAGCGAGCTGATAAACCAGACCACCATTACGGCCGACGCGGCGGGCACGCCCTACATCGCCAGCTACTGGCGGCCGGCGGGCACGCAGGTGCCGCAGTATCAGCTGGTGTACCTGCAAGGCAAGCAGTGGCAAACGGCCCAGATTAGCCAGCGTACCACGCCGTTTAGCCTCAGTGGGGTGGGCACGAAGAAGATTCCGATTTCGCGCCCGCAACTGCTGGTAGCTACCCAAAAAGGTAAAACGGCCGCCTACCTGCTCTTTCGCGATGCCGAGCGCCAGGACCGCGCCTCGGTGCTGCAATGCCCCGATTTGGGCAAAAAGCAATGGGCCGCCGCCGACCTCACCAGCACCAGCGTCGGCAACTGGGAGCCCAGCTACGACACCGAGCGCTGGAAAAAAGACGGCCTGCTGAGCCTCTTCGTGCAGCGCACCGGCCAGGGTGATGGCGAAACCCTCGAAAACCTGCCCGCCCAGCCTGTGTACGTGCTCGACTGGACGCCCGGCCGGCCCGTGCGCCCGGCTGCTATCGGGGCAGGGCAGGGGAGCACCGGCGCGGTGGCGCCCGCCCGCGCTACTGACTATAAGCTGGTGTGGGCCGACGAGTTTGACCAGGCCGGCCCACCCGACCCCAAAAACTGGCAGTTCGAGACCGGCTTTGTGCGCAACCACGAGCTGCAATGGTACCAGCCCGAGAACGCCCGCTGCGAAAATGGCCAGCTCATCATCGAGGCCAAGGCCGAAAACCGCCCCAACCCGACCTACAAGCCCGGCAGCACCGACTGGCGCACCAGCCGCCCCACCATCACGGCGACCTCGGCCAGCCTCAACACCCGCGGCCGGCAGCAGTGGCAGTACGGCCGCTTCGAGATGCGCGCCCGCATCGACGCCCGCGCCGGCCTGTGGCCGGCTTTTTGGACCTTGGGCGTGGAGAAGCCCTGGCCCAGCAACGGCGAGATTGACATTATGGAGTATTACAAAGGCAAGATTCTGGCCAACGTAGCCTCGGGCACGGCCAAGCCCTATACCGCCAAATGGCACTCCGAAACCAAGCCCATCACCAGCTGGGCTCCCGGCTGGGGACAGCAGTTTCACGTATGGCGCATGGATTGGGACGCGCAGGCCATCCGCCTCTACGTCGATGATGAATTGCTCAACGAAACGCCCCTGACCCAGACCGTAAACCAGGACGGTACCAATTTTAATCCCATGAGGCAACCGCACTACGTGCTCCTCAACCTGGCCCTGGGCGGCGACAACGGCGGCGAACTGCCCGCCACCAGCCTGCCCAGCCGCTACGAAATCGACTACGTGCGCGTGTACCAGCGCTGATTTTGACGGCAGTAAACCGCCCGGCTCGGTTTATTTAGCAGCGCTAGGGCCTGGCTGCCAGCTAGCTGGGCGCAGAGCCTGGGTAATAGTCAGCCAGGCGCCAGCACAGCTCGTGCAACTGCCCGTAAGTAGCCTCCAGCACGTTGGCGGGCACGGGCACGTGGGTGCCCGCATACCCGATGAGGTGCCGGGCGGCGGCCAGCAAAGCCCGTATTTCCTGGGTTAATTCGCTGCGCATCAGGCACCAGTACTCCAGGCCGCTGGCTGCGCTCACGGTGCAGTACTGCCGCACGCCAATGAGCTGGCCAGCCAGGCGGGCCAACTGCTCAAGCACCTGCTGCTCGGGCGCGCTAAAGGTGCGAGGCTTTCGGTCGATAAGGCAAAACGTGCCAATGCACTGCCGGTTGGGCATGCACAGCGGCACGCCGGCGTAGAAGCGCAGGCCCTTGGCACGCGCCGCCGCCTCGGCCTCGGCCGTGAGCGAGCGGGCATTAGCCAGGTCCACGAACACCACCGCTTGCTGCTGCTTAACGGCCATCGAACAGACGGCTTCGGCGCGGGGCTGGCTGCGCAGGCCGGGCAGGCCGTGGGTAGCGATGTATTCCACTTCATCGGCCCCCACGAGGGCAATCAGCGAAATGGGTACGTTGAAAAGAGTAGCGGCAAGCTCCACCACCTCCGTAAAGAGCGGCTCCTGCAGCGAATGCAAAATATCATAGGTCTGAAGCGTTGCTAGGCGTTTGCTTTCATTGGGCGGCAGCAAGGCAGGCGGAGTAAGCGTCATAGCGGATAGGGGAGTAGGTAGAAACACAATGGGAAATTAATAAATAGAATCCATTTATTATCCAAAAATGAGCGAGCTTTTATTATACCCTCAGCCCTATTTAGCCCGTTATCTGGTCAGAAAAATAGCTGAACGACGGTAAGGCATTGTTAAGTAGTAAATTATGATTTCACTTATTGCAAGGAAAAACAAAATGATTTAACTCATTTTGTTTTTAATTCTGCCTTTCCTGACTACTGGCGCACGATACGGATTTGACCAAAGCCGTGGGCAAACTAGTGCCTCAGGACCGCGGCGAGGACTTTTTGGCTCAAAATCGCCTCGTGCGCTCGATTAATAAACGACTATTCAATAATGGAATAGTTATAAAAATAAATGAATTATGCCCAGTGTTTCGCTCGGTAGGTAATCACCACTGGGGGCTGGCCTGTGCGCGGGCGGCGGGCACCTGGAGAGCAGCGGGCAAGCCCCGGCCGCTGAAGAAGCTAAATGGCATGAAATAGGCCTTTTTTAGCCCCGAAAAAACCCTCTTTTGAAGGGGTAAATACCCCGAAAAAACCCGCCATAAAATAGGCTAAATGGAATAAAAACGGTACTTTTGAGTGTTCTCTGTCTGACCGTATTTCCGGTCGGCTTAATCCCCTCTCTCGCATGAGTGAAGTAGTAGAAAAGAAAGCCCCCGCCGCCGATTATTCGGCCGATAGCATTCAGGTGCTCGAAGGGCTGGAGGCGGTGCGCAAGCGCCCCAGCATGTATATCGGCGACACGGGTATCAAGGGCCTGCACCAC
>JAKONR010000530.1 GCA_022701825.1 Hymenobacteraceae bacterium
CCTCGACGTGGTGCTGAGCGAGCGCCTGCGCCTGAACGAGCGCAGCACGCTGGGCTTTACGGCGGCAGCCAACTTCAACGAAACCACGGTGCGCAGCTTCAACAGCTCGTCGAGTACCATCAACAACGACCAGACCGCCGGCACCACCAACCTCCAGAATACCCTCTTCAACCGCCAGCAGCGCACCCGCCTCGAAAACGGCAACCCGCGCAGCAAAATCCTGCTCACGGCCAACTACACGCTGGGCAAGTTTGGGGTCGAGGCCCGCAGCGTGCGCTTTGGCGAGGTGCAAACCAAAGACCAGGACCCTGCCCGCGCCTACCTCGACCAAACCTTCTCGGCCAAGTGGATTACCGACCTCACCGTGAGCTACCAGGTTATCAAGCAAATCGGCCTCACGGTGGGCGTCAATAACCTCTTCAACGTGTACCCCGACAAAGTTATCGTGGACCCGCGCAACGACCCCAACAACTTCACGGTGGGCGCCACCAGCTACAGCTCCGGCGTCGACAACTCCAACCGGAGCCGCTTCCTCTACAACGCCAACCAGTTCGGCTTCAACGGCGCGTATTACTTCACGCGCCTGTCCGTCACGCTTTAGGGCCATACGCCCTAGGCTAGTACAAAAACGTTCTAGATTGGTACAAGCCAAAAAGCCCGTTCCATTTGCGTGGAGCGGGCTTTTTGCGCGATTTACCTAAGCTACTCGGCCCGCAGCAGGCGGGCCAGGGGCTGGCCGCTGGCCGCTGAACGAGCAATATAAAGCCCGGCGGGCAAGCTAGCGGCCGGTTGCCAGCGCACGAGCCCGGTGGGCGCACTAGTGAGGCGAGCCACCTCGCGGCCCAGGGCATCGACCAAAATGACGGCCTGGTTGGGCGCGGTGGTGAACTGCACCTGCTCGCGAAAAGGCACGGGGTACACGTCGGTAGCCGTGGCGCGGGCGCGGGTGGCCAGCGACGTGCTGCCGACTACAAACGTGAGCGTGCGCTCTTCGCTGGCGCTGAAGGGGCAGTTATTATCAAAAACGGTGACGGGAACCTGGTAGCGCCCCGGCGCCAGGGTGGCGGGCACCGCCCAGGTGAGGAGCACGCCGTTGGTGGTGCCGATGCGTGCCACGCTCAAGCCGGGTATCGTGCCAACGGCGTTGCTGCCAAAGCCGATTTGCTGGCCCGCGTCGGGGTCGGCGGCTTGCAGGGCCACCTGCATCGTTTGGCCGGGCAGCAGCCCGATGGCCGGGCCCAGCGGCTGCGCGGGGCCGCCATTCACCTGCATGCTGGTAAAGGCTGGTGGCTGGTTGGTGGTAGCGTACAAAGAGTATATCGACTCGCGCGTGACGTAGCCCAGCAGCACCCAGCGGTTGTTGAAGCGCCGGTACTCACTCACGCGCAGCGCCACGTTGTAGAGCCCCTGGGTAGTAGTGCTGGCCACGATGGGCTGCATCTGCCCGGTGCCGGTATTCAGGGCATAGTGCGTGGCCGTGGTGGTGGCCAGCGGCTGGGTGCAGGTGCCCATCGGGGCCACCTGCTCGTAGCGCAGAGAGTCGCCGTCGGCGTCGAAGGCGCTGAGGCTGAACTGCGAGAGCGCCGTAGTACTGACATTAGGCAGCGCAAACGACTCGACCTTGGGCGAGGTATCCTGGGGCCAGATGGTATTATCGAAGTACGCGCTGAGGTAAAAAGTTTGCGACGGCGCGTTGATGATGTTGGTAACGCTGGCGCTTCGGGTGGTCTCGGCGTAGCTCAGCACCCACTCGCCGGCGGGCAAATTGACATCGACCTCGTTGTAGGCAACGCGGTACTGAAGCGTCGAGGTAGGGCAGCCCGAGGTAATGTACACCAGCTGGGTGCGCGGCGCCACCACCGTAAAACTGCCGGCCTGGGGCGCCGCGCAGCTGCCCCGGCTGGCAAGGAGGGTAAGATTGACCGTGCCATCGGCATAGTCGAGCTCAAACCGGCGCAGCACCACGTGGTAGCGCGGCACGCCCGGCGTAGTCGAGGCAATGGCGGTGTAGGCGATATCGCCCCCCAGCATGTGCGAGGCCCGGGCGGCCCGCAAGCTGCCGAGCACCAGCAGCAGTGCCAGTAGCCAGCGAAAAGGTAAAGTGCAGCGCATAAGCAAAAAGGCGGGATTTTGGCAAGGGTACTTACTCAGCGCGTAGCAGGCGTGCCAGGGGCTGGCCAGAGCTGGCGGCGCGGGCCAGGTAGAGGCCGGCGGGCAAGCTGGCGGCGGGCAGCCAGCGCACGAGCCCGGTGGGCGCACTAGTGAGGCGAGCCACCTCGCGGCCCAGGGCATCGACCAAAATGACGGCTTGGTTGGGCGCGGTCGTGAACTGCACCTGCTCGCGGAAGGGCACGGGGTACACGTCGGTAGCCGTGGCGCGGGCGCGGGTGGCCAGCGCCGTGCTGCCCACGATGAAGGTGAGCGTGCGCTCTTCGCTGGCGTTGTAGGGGCAGCCATTGTCGAGCACGCCCACGGCAATGCAGTAGCGGCCGGGCGGCAGCGTGGCCGGCACCTGCCAGGTCAGCTGCTCGCTGTTGGTGGCGCCCACGCGCGTCAGGCTCAGGCCGGGCACTACTTTGGGGGCTTCGCTGGCAAAGCGCAGCGCTTGGCCGGCGTCGGGGTCGGTGGCTTGCAGCAGCACGCTCACCGTTTGGCCGGCCCGCACCGCGATGGCGGGCCCCAGCGCCTGTGCGGCGCCGCCATTCACCTGCATCGTGGTGAAGGTAGGCGGCTGGTTGGTGCTGGGCATGAGCAGATACGTCTGGTCGCGCATGACCGAACCAATGAGCACCCAGCGGTTGGCGGCAGCTTTGCGGTACTCGCTCACGCGCACCACCGTGCTGAAATGGCCCTGCGTGCTGCTGCTGCTCACCATCGGCTCGAAGGCTCCGCTACCAAAATTCAGGTGAAACTGCGTAGCCATGGTGCCCGATACCGACTGGCCGCAGTTGGCCAAGGCTAGCATCGACTCGTAGCGCAAGGAGTCGCCATCTGCGTCGAAGGCGCTGAAACTGTGCTGTGCCAGCGCCGTAGTGCTGAGCTGCGGCTGAAGTATCGACTCAAATTGGGGCGAGGCGTCCTGCGTGGTTACCGTATTGTCAAGAAAAGCCTCGATGTAGAGGTACGTACCAGCCGGATTATTAATATTCTGAATAGTGCTGATGCGTGCCCCATCCCAGGTGCTCAGGCGCCACTGGCCGGCCGGTAGGTCCACGTCGGTTTCAAACAAGACAGCCCGGTAGAGCCCGGTGGTAGCGGTGCTCGTGCACATGGCGGGCGGGCCATCGGCCGCCGTGGTGCGCGGCAGTGTAATATTCTGGCCAGTAGTGCCGAAGCCGCCGCACGGGCTCAGGTTGGAAATAATGTTCAGCGTAACCGAGGGAGTAGTACCCACCGGGCCACCCATTTCCTCAAACTTGCGCACCACCACGTGGTAGCGCGGCACGCCCGTCGTGGTCGAGGCCACGGAGGCAAACGAAATGTCGCCGCCCCGAATGTGGGACGCCCGGGCCGCCGAAAAGCTGCCCACCGCCAGCAGCAGCGCCAGCCAGCGGAAAGGAGTGAAAATGCGCATGGGTTGGAAAAGTAAAAGGTTTCTCAGAGGCAAACAGCTGTATATAAATGCAATGATAATTAGCTTTTGGAAAGAAAAAAAGGACTCGGCCGAAAAAAGCAAGCCAAAAGGCACGCCCGGTATAGTGCCGGGCGGGCCTTTTGGGCACCTAAGCTAAACCGTACTTACTCAGCGCGTAGCAGGCGGGCCAGGGGCTGGCCGGAGCTGGCGGCGCGGGCCAGGTAGAGGCCGGCGGGCAGGGCGGCGGCGGGCTGCCAGCGCACCAGCCCGGTGGGCGCACTAGTGAGGCGGGCCACCTCGCGGCCCAGGGCATCGACCAAAATGACGGCCTGGTTGGGCGCGGTGGTGAACTGCACCTGCTCGCGAAACGGAGTAGGGTAGGCCGCTACCTCCAAGCTGCGGCCGGGGCGGGCCGCCAGCGGCTGCGCCGCCACCAAAAAGGAAAACGTGTACTCCTCGCTGGCATTGGGGCAGCCATTGTCGAGCACGGCCACGGTGGCAGTGTAGCGGCCGGGCGGCAGCGCGGCCGGCACCTGCCAGGTCAGCAGCGCCGAGGTAGCGCCCGTAGTTTGCAAGCTCAGGCCGGGAATGATGCCCGGCGCCTGGCTCTCGAAGCGCAGCGCCTGGCCCGCGTCGGGGTCGGCGGCCTCCAGGGCCAGCGCCACCGCCTGCCCCGGCTGCACCCGAATGGTCTGGCCCAGCGGCTGCGTAGTGGTGGCGCCATTCAGGCGCAGGGCCGTGAAGCGCGGCGTTTGGTTAGTCGAAACAGGATTAGCCAGGTAGGTAACATCGCGGGTAACGTACCCAATCAGCTGCCAGCTGCCATTGAGGCGCCGGTACTCGCTCACGCGGGCCGCCATCGCGTACTGCCCTTGCTGCGTGGTGCCCGGCAGCGCCGTAAGTACGCCCGTGGCCGCGCTTAGTTGAAAGTGTGGCGAAAAGCTGCCGGCTATTGAGGTGCCGCAGCTATAAGGCGATGCCAGCGACTGCGCAGATTGCTCGGGCTGCCGAAACTGATACACCAGCGAGTCGCCGTCGGCGTCGAATGTGCTAAAGCTGTAGCGCTGCGCCTGCCCATTCACCATGTAAGGCAAGAGCGTGGAGAGAAACTTGGGGGAAGAATCCTGTCCTGTCAACGTATTGTCGAGGTAAGCACTTATATAAACGCCAGTATAAATAGGATTCACCAGGTTCTGAATACCGGGCGAACGGCCCAATTCGGCCACGCTCAGTGTCCACTGGCCAGCCGGCAAGTCTACGTCAGTTTCATACTGGATAATCTGATACAGGTACCCATACGAGTTAAGGCAGTTGAGCGAGTAAATCGGCGTTGTTTGGTTGCGCGTCACCATAACCGCAAAGCTGCCGGCCGCTACCGCGCTGCCACAGCCATTGCGGCTGCCGACGAGCTGGATAATAGGCTGCTGAGCTAGCGTCGGGTCGCGAAACAGAGTGGCCACCACGTGGTAGCGCGGTACGCCCGCCGTGGTCGACGCCACGGGCGAATACGAAATATCGCCGCCCAAAATATGGGTGGCGTGCGCCGCCAGCAGCGGCCCCAGCCACAGCACCAGGGCCGCCAGCCAGCGAAAAGGAGTAGCAGTTTGCATCAGCGAGCAGGAGTAAAAGGGGAAAGTGCTTCCAAGTTACACCCTGCTTACTGCCCGCACAACCAATAAGTTACTTGCCCGCCTGGGCCGCGCCGCTGCTGCTGTCGAGTATCTGAAACAGCTCGTCGAGCTTGGGCGTGAGGATAATCTCGGTGCGGCGGTTCATGGCCCGGTTTTGGGGCGTGTCGTTGGCCGCCACCGGCACGTACTGCGAGCGCCCCGAGGCCGTGATGCGGGCCGGCGTCACGCCATCGGTGGCCAGCAGGCGGGCTATTTCGGTAGCCCGCAGCGCGCTGAGGTCCCAGTTGTCCTGGATGGCGCCCGAGCCGCGCATGGGCACGGCGTCGGTGTGGCCTTCCACCACCACGTTCACGTCTTTCTGCTCTTGCAGCACGGTGGCGAGCTTTTTCAGGGCTTCCTGGCCCTTGGGGTCTACCTTGGTCGAGCCCGATTTGAAGAGCAATTGCTCGGACAGCGACACGTACACTTTGCCGTCTTTTAGCTTCACTTGCAGCTCGTTGCTGTTGAATGATAACAGCGCCTTGCTCACGCGGGCTTTCAAATCGTTCACGGCCCGGTCTTTATCGGCCAGGGCCTGGGTCAGCTCTTTCAGCTTGGCTTCGCGGGCGGTAAGGTCGGCGGCGAGGCGGTCATTGTCGGCCTTGCTTTTGCGCAGGTTTTGGTCGAGCGTGCCGAGCTCGCCTTCTCGGGTGGCGAGGTCTTTGGCCAGCTTGCCATACTCGTTGTTGCGGTCGGCGAGGGCGCGGTCGCTGTTTTTGAGCAGCTTATCGTAGCTTTCCGTGAGCTGGCTATACAGAGCGCGGGTGCGGCGCAGGGCGCTTCCGGTCTGGGCCGAGTCGGCCACGAGGCGCTTCTGGTCGGCACGCAGTTCGGCCAGCACGTCGTTGGTTTTTTGCAGGTCGGCCTTGGCCTGGCGGGCCTGCTGCTCGGCGCTCAGGCGGGCCTGCTCTTCGTTGCGCTGGCGGGCTTGCAGGTCGTCGTAGCGCTTGGCCGTCACGCAGCTACTCAGGCTAAGGCCGGCGGCCGCTGCCAGGGCCAGCGTGAGCGGATAAGCGCGGCGAGCCGTAGATTTCGCAGAAAACATAAAAGCGGAAGAAAATGGAGTTTTGCCCGCCAAGTTACCGCAATTTTCGCCGCCGTACCTTTGGCCCCACTTTTACCCAAAAGCCGGGCAAGGCGCGTTTTTCGCGTCTTTGTCCTAGTGCTTCGGGCCAGAGTGCTACCTAGTTTTCAGCAGCCAATCGGCCCGGCAGCGGGCTGTTTTTTTCTATACCCACACTCGTACCCCGCACTTTTAGCTAGTGCTAGCGCGCGCTAGCTGCCGGCTCCACAGCGTTTTTACATCATTATGGCTTGGTTTAAGCGACAAGAAAAGGGCATTATCACTCCCACCGAGCAGAAAAAGGAAACCCCCGACGGCCTCTGGTACAAGTGCCCGGAGTGCAAAACCGTGGTAACCATGGCCGAGCACCGCCGCCTCAGCCACGTGTGCGGCAACTGCGCCTACCACGACCGCATCGACGCGATAACTTATTTCGAGCTGCTGTTCGACGACAGCAAATTTGAGGAGCTCGACGCCAACCTGACTTCGGCCGACCCGCTCGGCTTCGTGGATACCAAAGCCTACCCGCAGCGCGTGCAGGCCACCGAGCGCAGCACGGGCCTGAAAGACGCCGTGCGCACGGCCCACGGCCTCAGCGCCGGCCAGCCGCTGGTAGTGGCGGCCATGGACTTCCGCTTCATCGGCGGCTCGATGGGCTCGGTGGTGGGCGAAAAAATAGCCCGCGCCATCGACTATGCCCGCCAGCACCAGGTGCCCTTCCTCATGATTTCGCGCTCGGGCGGCGCCCGCATGATGGAAGCCGGCTACTCGCTGATGCAGATGGCCAAAACCTCGGCCAAGCTGGCCCTGCTCGCCGAGGCCGGCGTGCCCTACGT
>JAKONR010000556.1 GCA_022701825.1 Hymenobacteraceae bacterium
CGTAGTCGCTGATGTCGATGTCGTGGTTGTCGTTGTCGATGCCCAGGGCTTCGACTTCGGCGGCGGGCTCGGGGCGCTCGTCGGCGTAGTCGTCGAGGCCGGGGGCATCGTCGGCGGGCTCGTTGCCGCCAAAATCTTCGTCCAGCGTGTTGTCGGCGCTGTCGAGCGAGTCGTTGGGGTCGTCGGCCACCTCGGGCGCATCGTCCGAGTTATCGTCGCGCTCGTCGGGCTCGTCGCTGTCGCCTTCTTCGAGGGCGGGGTTTACCTCCATCTCCTCTTTGATGCGCGTTTCGAGTTCAGCCGTAGGTATTTGCAGCAGCTTAATAAACTGAATCTGCTGGGGCGAAAGGCGCTGAGAAAGGTGCTGGGAAAGGTCGAGGCGTTGCATGGGCAGGAAACTAGCAGAAAAGGGCCGGGTGGCCAGGGCAGACAGCAGAGATACGGCAGAACAAACTAACCGGTCGTAGGCTCATACTCGCAAATTCCGGCCGGGGTTAGCACCGGCGGCGGCGGCGACGGCAAGCGCTGGCTTTACATTTGCGGGCATAACGGGTTTTTGGCTGCTCGTTGCTGGCTTCTGGTTGTGGTTTCTACCGCAATGGTCAGCAACGAACCAGGAACCCGCAACCCGCAACCAGGAACTAACCCTATGCCTGCCGACCAGCTCCGCCGCACCCGCATTCAAGACCTGCTCACGAGTACCGACCTCAACCGCGAAGTGCTGGTGAAGGGCTGGGTACGCACCCGCCGGGGCAACAAATACGTGCAGTTTATCGCCCTCAACGACGGCTCGGGCCTCGCCACGCTGCAAGTGGTAGCCGACGCGGAGAAATTTCCGGAGGAAAGCCTGAAAGGCGTCACCACCGGCTCGTGCATCGCGGTGCGCGGCCAGCTGGTAGCCAGCCAGGGCAAGGGTCAGTCGTCCGAGATTCAGGCCACCGAAATAACCGTGCTCGGCACCGCCGACCCCGAAGCCTACCCACTGCAAAAGAAAGCCACCTCGCTAGAGCACCTGCGCGAAATTGCCCACCTGCGGCCCCGCACCAACACGTTTGGGGCGGTGCTGCGCATCCGGCACGCACTGGCGTTTGCCATCCACGACTACTTCAACCGGCACGGCTTTTACTACGTCCACACGCCCATCATCACGGGCTCCGATGCCGAGGGCGCGGGCCAGATGTTTCGGGTAACCACGCTGCCCCCCGAGCACCCGCCGCGCACGGAGGATGGCTCGGTAGACTTTGGCGAAGACTTTTTTGGCAAGCAAACCAACCTCACCGTGAGCGGGCAGCTCGAAGGCGAGCTGGCGGCCATGGCGCTGGGCAGCGTGTACACCTTCGGCCCCACCTTCCGGGCCGAAAACTCGAACACCGCCCGCCACCTCGCCGAGTTTTGGATGATAGAGCCCGAAGTGGCCTTCAACGACCTCACCGACAACATGGACCTGGCCGAGGACTTCCTCCAAAGCCTGGTGCGCTACGCCCTGGAGCACTGCGCCGCCGACCTGCAATTCCTGAACGACACCTACGACAAGGAGCTGCTCGGTCGCCTCAAATTCGTGACCGACAATGCCTTCCAGCGCCTCACCTACACCGAGGCGGTGGAAATCCTAAAATCGGCCAAGAAGAAATTCGAGTTTCCCGTGGACTGGGGCACCGACTTGCAGAGCGAGCACGAGCGGTATTTGGTCGAGAAGCACTTCCAGAAGCCGGTTATTCTCACCAACTACCCCAAGGAAATTAAGGCCTTCTACATGAAGCTGGACGACGATGGCCGCACCGTGCGCGCCATGGACGTGCTGTTTCCCGGCATCGGCGAAATCATTGGCGGCTCGCAGCGCGAGGAAGACCTGGCCAAGCTCGAAGCACGCATGGCCGATATGCACGTACCCGCCGACGAGCTGTGGTGGTACCTCGACACGCGCCGTTTTGGCACCGCCCCGCACGCCGGCTTCGGCCTGGGCTTCGAGCGCTTGGTGCTGTTCGTGACGGGCATGACCAACATCCGCGACGTGATTCCGTTTCCGCGCTTTCCCAAAAACGCCGAGTTTTAGGCGCAGGTTAAAAGCTTTTGCCTTGCAAACGCCAAAAAGCAAATGTTGAAAAAGCAGCCCCGGCGGGGCTGCTTTTTTTTATGCAGCTACTCAAAGGGCTCGGGGGCATATTCGTTGAGGCAATCGCGGCTGGAAATAAGATTTGAGAAAGAGCTACTTATCTTTTCCAACTAATTCACCTTTTCCTCATCTTCCGTATGCTTACAGCCCTACCCTCCTTTTTTGCTCGCAAGCCTTTAGCGCTGAGCTTACTACTGGCCCTCGGCACCGCTTACCAAGCCCAGGCCCAGACGCAGCCGCTCACGGTTACCATCGGCACGGGCACTTCGGCCGCCTCTACCAATGCCCTGCTGAGCACCAGCACTACCAGCAATAAATACGCCCGCACGGTATCTATTTTCTCGGCGGCCGAGCTGACGGCGGCCGGCGCGGCGGCGGGCAGCATCGTGAGCATCGGCTGGTTTAAGGGCGGCACCGGCGAGCTTACTACCGCCGACTCGCAGCTGAGCGTGTACCTGAAAAGCACCACGGCTACCTTGCTGGCTACCAACCCCGTAACTTGGGCCACGGAGGTAGTCGGGGCTACGCAGGTATACAACAACGCGGCGCTGGCTCTGCCCACCGGCACAGGCTACAAAACCTTTACCCTAACCACGCCCTTTGCCTGGGATGGCACCAGCAACCTGGAAGTGCTGGTGGACTGGTACCGCAACGGCACCCCCACCGCCGACATTACGTGGCAGTACACGGGCGTGGGCACCACCGGCAGCCACGCCACGCAGGTCAACAGCTCGGCCATTCCGACGGTGCGCTTTGCCGCCAATCGACCTAATACGCAGTTTGTTATCAACCGCACTCCCCTGGCCGGCCGCGAAACCCGCGAGGCCGCGCTGGTGCAGCTTTACCCCAACCCGGCGCACGGGGCCGTCACCGTGGCGGTGCCCACCGGGCTGGCCAGCCGGCCCGTGGCGGCCACGCTGCTGAACGCGCTGGGGCAGCGCGTGCAAACCCAAACGCTGCCGGTAGGGGCCGGGGGCGCGCAGGGGCAGCTCGATGTAAGTGCGCTGCCAGCGGGCGTGTACACCTTGCGCCTAGCTGTAGACCAGCACGTTATCAGCAAGCGGCTGGTGGTAGAGTAGCAAGTGGCCCGCGCCCCAGCCCCGCGGCCCCGCGCCGGCGGCTGGGGCGCGGGCCAACCCCACGGGCGCGCTTGCCGTTGCAGCTGGCAGACCGTTGCTACCGCCATGCTCCCCGAAATCGACCTCACCGACGCCGCCAGCCTGCCCGAAGGCGCCCTCAAAACCTTTCCCACACCCCACGATGGCCCCCAGGTGCTGCTGACGCGGCAGCAGGGCCAGGTGCACGCCTTTGCCCCCAACTGCCCGCACTACGGCGCGCCGCTGGAGAAAGGCAAGGTGCTGAATGGCAAGCTTATTTGCCCTTGGCACCACGCCTGCTTCAAGCTGGATAGCGGCCACCTCTGCGAGCCGCCCGCCCTCGACGACCTACCCGCCTACCCGGTGCGCGAGGCCGAGGGCCGCATTTTGGTGCGGGTGCCCCAAAACCCGCCCGCCAGCACCGACAAGCCCGAAACCACGCCCACAGCTGAGCTGGGCGGCACCCCGCCGCCCGCCGCCAAGGCGCTCACCGATGCGCGCACGTTCGTTATCGTGGGTGGCGGGGCGGCCGGCGAGTACGCCGCCCAAACCCTGCGGCGCGAAGGCTTTGCGGGCCGCGTAGTGCTGGTATCGGCCGATGAAAAACTGCCCTACGACCGCACCAAGCTCAGCAAAGCCTACCTGGCAGGCAAGGCCAAGCCCGAGGCGCTGCCGCTGCGCGAGCGCGATTTTTATACCTGGCAAAATATTGAGTTGCTGACCGCTACCCGCGCGACCGGCCTAGACACGGGCAAGCAGGAAGTGCAACTCGAAGGCCAGCCGCCGCTGCGCTACGACCAGCTGCTGCTGGCCCCCGGCGGCACGCCCAACCGGCTGCCCAAGCTGCCCGGCCACGACCTCGGCGGCGTGCTGCCCCTGCGCACTCAGGCCGACGCCGACGCGCTACTAGCAGCTACTAAAAACGCCAAGCAAGTCGTCATCATCGGCAGCAGCTTTATTGGCATGGAGGCGGCGAGCAGCCTCATCGGCGCGGGCCGGCAGGTAACGGTCATTGCCCAGGAAAGGGTGCCGTTTGCCCGCGTTTTGGGGCCGGAAATCGGGGCCATGTTTCAAAAGCTGCACGAGGAGAAAGGCGTGCGATTTGAAGTCGAAGCCGAGGTAACGGCCCTACTCGGCGAGGGCGGCCGCGTGGCGGGCGCGCAGCTAAAAGCCGGCCAAACGCTGCCCGCCGATGCCGTGGTGCTTGGCGTGGGCGTGCGCCCGGCCACCGATTTTCTCGCAGCAGCCCTGGCACTGGACAAGGACGGCGGCCTGCCCGTGGACGACTACCTGCAAGCCGCCCCCCGCGTGTATGCGGCCGGCGACATCGCCCGCTTTCCGCTGGCGGCCACGGGCCAGCCCGCCCGCATCGAGCACTGGCGGCTGGCGCAGCAGCACGGCGCGGTGGCCGCCCGCAACATGCTGGGCCAGCGGGTGCCGTACACCGCCGCGCCTTTTTTCTGGACGCAGCAGTATGGTAAAAGCCTGCGCTACGCCGGCCACGCCGAGCAGTGGGACGAGATTATCTACCACGGCGAGGTCGAAAAGCAAGATTTTTTGGCCTTCTACGTGCAGGCCGGCCGCATTGCGGCCGTGGCCGGCATGGGCCGCGATACGGCTATCATCTACATCACCGAGCTGCTGGGCCAGGGCCGGATGCCCGCCCCCACTGCACTGCGCGAAGACACCAATTGGGCAGAACTTCTGCGAGCGTAAAACCATATTTCCAGAAAAAGGCCTCGTTATCAAAAAGATAACGAGGCCTTTTTTTCAAGAAATCGGTCAGCAGCCTAGCGCCCGCCGCGCCGGCCGCCGCCCTCCCCCCCGCGGTTGTCGCCCCCGCGCTGCCCGCCGCCTGGGTTGCCCCCGCCGCCAAAGCTACCAGGCCGCCCGCCCCCCGGAATGGCCTGGCCACCGGGGCCGCCGCCTGGCTGCCCACCGCCAAAGCCGCCGGGCCGGCCACCGCCGGGGCTGGCTTGGCCACCGGGGCCGCCGCCCGGCTGCCCGCCGCCAAAGCCACCCCGGCCAGGGCCCGCCGGCCCGCCGGGGAAGCC
>JAKONR010000558.1 GCA_022701825.1 Hymenobacteraceae bacterium
TAGTTATTGGACACTTAGGGTTTTAGCCCCGCAAGGGGTTGCGGTTGTGCGGCCAACCTATTAGTTTCGCGTTGGCAATGGGTGGCCAACTGGGGTAAAAGTATCCTAACGTGAAGTTTATAGTATAGTCATGCTTTGGGCGATGCCCTAGGCATTATATTTTGATTTATAGTTAGTTACTTGCCTTGGCTGGGAGCCGCCACTACCTCTATCCTGCATTACCATACCCAATTTCTACCCCACTCTTAATACCCCATTCTATTATGAACCAGATGAACAGCCCCCTCATCCGGGTCGGCGTATTCTACGACGGCAATTATTTTCTTAAGATTAGCGATTATTATTACTTTCAGCACGAGCGCAAGGCCCGCATTAGCCTCGAAGGACTGCACGAGTTTATTCGCCATCAAGTAGCTGAGGAAGAAGATGTTGATGTGCGCTTGGCGCAAATAACGACTTCCCACTTTTTCCGGGGTCGCCTTTCGGCCACCGAGGCCCGCGACAAAGACCGCCTGTTTCACGACCGCCTGCTCGACGACATTCTGATGAACCTAGGCGTGTGCACGCACTACATGCCCCTCAAAACCCGCGACGGCCGCCTGCAGGAAAAAGGTATCGACGTGTGGCTCAGCCTCGAAGCTCTCGAAATGGCGCTGCACAAAACGCTCGACGTGGTAGTGCTCATCGCTGGCGACTCCGACTACGTGCCGCTCATCCGCAAGCTCAACACCGTGGGCACCCGCGTGATGCTGCTCAACTGGGATTTTAAGTACGAAGACTTCAAGGGCGAAACCCGCGTGACGCGCGCCTCGCAGCACCTGCTGGAGCAAGCTACCTACCCGGTGGCCATGCACGCCGTTATCGACCGCGGCCTGCAGGAGCAGGATGAAGTAGTGGAAAATATGTTTGTTACGCAGAGCGAGCCGGCCGCTTTCGCGCCCACGGCCAGCGGCCTCAGCTACGGCAACGCGCCACTAGCGGCGGCGGCTACCGCGCCGGCCGCTGTTAGTGGCACTGCCGCCGCCCCCAAAGTAATCCGCACCAGCGGCCCCACGGCGGCCGGCCCGGTAGGTACGGTGGGCATCAGCACCATCAAAAACCTCAAGAACGGTTTTGGCTTCGTGGTGATGCCGCCCAACAACCTGTTCTTCTCCTACGCCGACCTGTCGGAAGGTGACTTCAACGACTTGCGCGAAGGCGACTGGGTGGAGTTCACCGTAGGCCGCAACCACCGCGACGAGGACTGCGCCCGCAACGTGCGCAAAGTAGCCGCCCCCAACCTGGAAGGCGACGACGATTACGAGCCCACCACCGCGACGCACCAGGCGCTCAGCGCCACGCTGTAGCCTATTGGTAAGAAGTACTTTCAGAAATAAAAAAGCCCGCTGCCACCCCGTAGCGGGCTTTTTTGGCTTGCTGGTAATAACGACTTTAACCCACAATATCGCCCAGCCGCTTGCCGGCCGGGTAGCGGTTGAAAGTGCCGACGCCCTGCGCCACGGCGGTGGCTTTGGCATTGCTGGCATCGCCGGCGGCCTGGCGGTAGATGACGCCGCTGCTCACGACCAGCGATTTGCCCGCGTGGTCGACCTGCGCCACGGCGCGCAGCTCGTCGCCGAGGCGCACGGGATGCAGGTAGTTGATTTTGAACTCGACCGTGGACACCAGCTCGCCGGCCGTGAAGGCCAGCGTGAGGGCCGCCGCGCCGAGCGCCGCATCCATGAGGCCGGCCACTACGCCGCCGTGCGCCACGCCCGGCGACGATAAATGTTCGGGCCGAATGACCATGCGGTACTCGGCTTTGCCGGGCTCGGGTACGCTCAGGGTCATGCCGTTGGTATGGCCATAGGCATTGATGCGGTTGTAGCCGGCCACGAGGGCAGCCCAGTCGGGGAAGGGAGGAGTGGACACTATGCCAGGAAAAGACGTAAAAGCCCGCCACCGCGGGCGCACGAAGATGCGCCCGCGGTGGCCAAACCCACTTACCTTTACCTAAAATTCAGGTTGCCGTCCGTCGGTGGCGCCTGTTGCTTACCCGTTTACCCACTATGCCTTCCTTCGACATCGTCAGCAAAGTAGACCCCCAAACCCTGGAAAACGCCATTAATACCGCCAAAAAGGAGCTAGCCACCCGCTACGACTTGCGCGATACCAAAGGCGGGATGGAACTCGATAAAAAAGCTAATACCGTGCTGCTTAGCTTCGAAAACTCGATGCGCATCAAGGCGTTGGAGGATATTTTGCTAACGCGTATCGTGAAGCAAGGTATCGATGGCACAGCGCTCGATTTTACGGCCGAGGAGCAAGCTAGCGGCAACCTGGTGAAGAAGACGATAAAAGTGCGCGCTGGCGTGGACAAAGAAGCGGGCCGCAAAATCATCAAAACTATCAAGGATAGCAAAATCAAGGTCGAAGCCCAAATGCAGGACGACCAGATTCGCGTCAGCGCCAAGAAGATAGACGACTTACAAGCCGTTATCGCGCTGCTGCGCCGCACCGACAATGGGCAGCCCCTGCAATTTGTGAATATGAAAAGCTGACCGCAGGTTCAAACGGATTAAACGGATTTCGCAGATACGCCTGCTGCGCAGGCTGACTGTTTGGGCTGTTTTTGATTGTTTGGACCATATAATTTGTTGTAAATCTTTTGGTTGTAATGCAAAAGTGGTAGCTGGTAATGCGCTGGTGGCTTTTGCTATTCAATTCATCTATCACTCACCACACGGGCACACCTCGGATAGCCAGCCTGCGCAGCAGGCGTATCTGCGAAATCCGTTTAATCCGTTTGAATCTGCGGTCTATGTACGACTTTTCTGCTTTCACGCACGCTGCCGCGTGGGTTAGTTTGCTTACCCTCACCATCATGGAAGTGGTGTTGGGGATTGATAACATCATTTTTATCTCGATTACCGTCAACCGGCTGCCTACGGAGCAGCAGGCGCGGGGCCGCACCATCGGCTTGCTGCTGGCGCTGGTGTTTCGCATCGGGTTGCTGCTGAGCATTTCCTGGATTGTGGGACTGCGCTCGGCCTTGTTTACGCTGCCGCTGCCTTGGCTCGACGAGCCGTTTCCGGTGAGCGGGCGCGACCTGATTTTGCTGGCCGGCGGCCTGTTTTTGATGTACAAAAGCACCACCGAAATTCACAACAAGCTGCAAGGCGAGGAAGAAGACGAGCTAGCCGCCGGCAAAGGCAAGGCCACGCTGGCGCAGATTATCGTGCAGATTATTCTCATCGACATTATCTTCAGCTTCGACTCCATCCTCACGGCCGTGGGCCTGGTCGACAACGTGCTGGTGATGATAGCTGCCGTTATCTGTGCTATGGGTATTATGCTGGCTTTCAGCGGGGTGGTAGCCGATTTTGTGAACAAAAACCCTACTATCAAGATGCTGGCTTTGTCGTTCCTTATCATGATTGGCTTTATGCTGGTGATGGAGGCCGCGCACAAGGAAATCGAGAAAGGCTACCTCTACTTTGCCATGGCCTTCTCGCTGACAGTAGAGGTAATGAACATGCGCCTGCGCAAGAAGTCGAAAAACGGCCCGCTAAAGCTGCGCGATTCGGAGTTCGACTAGCCGCCAAAGCCGGGATTTTGGCCCGCTCGCTGCCTGCCCAAAAGGCGCCGTACCAACCAGGGCGGCGCCTTTTGCTTTTAGGGCTAAGGGCTAGTTGGCGGCCAGCCGCCGCAACTCGGCGAGGCTGCTGAGCACGCGCTGCTGGGCCAGGTCGAGCAGGCGGCGATTTAGCTCGCTGCGGTGCGGGCGGTAGAAAACCAGCTCGGCCTGCGTGAAGTGGCCCACAACCAAGCCCGTGAGGGTGGCGCGCAAGCGGGCATTGCGGGCCAGCAGCTCGGTGAGGGCGGCGCTAAGCTCGGCGTCGGGGCGCGCCAGGGGCAGGCGGTAATCGTGGCTGAAATCGGCCACGGTGGCCAGCAGCACCGGGTGTTGTAGCTTGAGCAGCGGGCGCAGCACCTGGTGCTGAAAATCGGCCACGGTAGCGGGCGTGGGCAGGGCCGGCGGCTGGCCCACGATGGCGGGGCGCAGGGCCAGCAGCGCGGCGTCGGGGCGGGCAAAGAGAAGCGTATCGGACATATACCTAGCTGTACGGACACAAAAAAAGCCCGGCCGAAGCCGGGCTTTTTTAAGCGATATTCCAAGCAGCTGCTTAGTGCTGAATGGTCACTTTGGTGGTGTATATACCGTCGGTGGTGGTGACGCGTACCAGGTAGAGGCCCGCGGCCAACGCGCTGGTATTCAACTCTACGCCGCTCTGCTGCATTTTGGCGACGGGCACGCTGGTGGGCGCTACCACGGTTTTGCCGAGCAGGTCGAGCACCGCTACCTGAATGGGGGCGGCGCTGCCGAGCTGCGTGCGCACCGTGAGGCGGTCCTGGGCCGGGTTGGGGTAGGCTTCGAGCGCGTTGCTGGTGGCCAGGCCGTTGTTGGTGCTCAGCACGATGGGCGTAGCGGTGGGCGGCACGTCGAAGGCAGCCACCGAGCCCGTTACGACCGGCGCGCCCCCGGCCCCGGTGCGGGGGCCTTGCACGGCGCTGTAGCCCATGCCCCGGCGCGCAAATACCGCCCAGATGAGGCTGGCGTTGGCGCCCCGGTTGTTGAGGCTGTCGGCCGTCAAGATGGCGTCGCGGCCGTCGAGGAAGCCGGGATTGCAACGCTGGATTTTGCAGCCGTCGAGCACTAGTTTCAGGGCAATGTTGTTGCCGCCGGTTTTGGCGTAAAAATCAGCGTTGTAGCCGTATTTATAGATAAACTGCCAGTTCAAATCCCACAGCACGGTGGTCCATACTTCGCCCACGTCGTGGGTTTCGTGGTACTGCCCGGTGGCCGTGCCCAACTGCGCGTAGGTGTACTCGTTCAGGCTCATGTTGGTGGTGTAGGGGCGGTAGCGCAGGCCGGTGCCCGTAGTGGCCGACTGCCCCAGGTCGTAGGTAGCCACGTAGCGCGGGGTGCTGCCGATGTCGCCGGGTTTAGTCGTGAGCCAGAGGCCAAAAAAGTCGCTCCAGCCCTCGCCCATCGTCTGGTTGCCGTCGGTGCTGTTGAGGCAGCCCACGGTGGTGGGGCCGCCGGTGAGGCGGTTCGAAACGCCGTGGCCGTACTCGTGCGACATCACGCCGCTGTCGAACGAGCCGTCGTAGTCGGCTTGCACCGCCGACACGTTGAGGGTGCTGCCCGCCGCCAGGGCATTGCGCAGGGCAAAGCCGTTGGCCCCGCTGATGAAGATAGCCGGAATCCGGATGCCCACCGTATCGGTGCCGCCGAAGTTGACCAGGTTGGGCGTAGCCAGCGAGTCGAACACGATAACGCCGATGGCGCCATTGGCCTGGGCGCGCTTTACTTTGGTAGCAAAGGCGTTGGTAGACCGTGGGTTGAGGGTCGTGAGCTGGGGGCAGCCTCCGCGCTGAATGAAGGCGATGTTACCGCTTACCGCGGCGGCATTAACGAAGGGCGAAGCGCAGCCGTGGGCGCCATTATCGCTCGATACCCCGTCATTGACGAGCACCAGCTTGCCGGCCAGGGGCTTCACGTTGACGCTGGGGCCAAACGAAACCGGGGCAAACGGGTACGTGCCCGCCCCGGCGCCGGTGCTGGTCACCGTCAGGTTGCTGCCCGTCGGGTTGTTGAAGAGGTACATCTGCATCCGGCCGCTGGTGCCGTCGCCCGGCGGGTAGAAGTTGGCGTTGTTGCGCCCGCTGCCATCCTGGGCCTCGGCCCGCACAAAGTCGCCACCCAGCCCCTGGCCAGTGATGTTTTTGTACTGAAAGTTGCCCGACACTTCATCAAAGCCGTGGGCCATCATCACATCGTGGTTGATGTTGTTCCAGTAAAACAAGTTCGTTACGCTGGCCGCTATGTTGTTAGGCGTGCGGGGGCCGCTGGCCGGCGTCAGCGGGTAGTCAAAATCCAGATTTGTGCCGCCGTTAGGCGAGGAGGTCGTCGAGGTGTAGTTCGGCGAGTTCAGCAGGCTGCTGTTCGTGTTGTTGAAGTCGTCGTAGGCCGCCACGTTGTTGCCCCGCGTCAGGTACTTGCCACTGCTGAGCAGCGAGTACGAATCGGCAAAAAAGTTGGCGGGCGCCAGGCCTTCGCCCGCCAGCCAGCCGTAGGGCGAGTAGGTGTAGTTGACCGAGCTGAGCGGAACGCTGGTGCGCGGGGTCACTACCGGGTTTTCGCCGGGCATGGCCACCACCGTGAGGCTGCGGGCTGCCCCGGTCGCTTGCAGCGGGCCAGCCAGCGGCTGGGTGCGCGCGGCCGCCTGTTCGAAGGCCAGCGCCTGCTGGCGCTTGTTCAGCGCGCTGCCCGTGTGCTGGCGAAACGTCGTTTGCTCGCTCACCACGTAGTCTTCCTTGCTCACCAGGCGGCCGGTTTGCGCATTCACGCGCGCGCCCCAGGCGTGCTGCTGGTCGAGGGCCGCGATAACAACGCTCCACACCAGCACCAGCTTGCCATCTACTTGCTCGTAGAGCAGGCGCACCGGAATGTTTTCTTCCGAAATGCCGCCTTTGTTGAAAACCAGGCCATCGGCCGGGCGGGCTTCCACCACCACTTCCAGGCCCACCGGGCGCGGCAGCCCCAGCGCCACCGTCGCCGCCGTAATGGCCTGCTGGGGCGTGAGGGCGGGCGTTGGCGCCTCGGCTTTGGCGGCCGCATCGGCCACGAAGGCCTGGTAGGCCGACACCACCTTGCCGGCCGCCGAGGTGTGCACCGCCCCAGTGGCGTGCAGCACCCCAATGCCATTGACGCGCTGCTGCAAGTAGCTGTGCGTGACGCCGCTGGCGTCGGTGTAAGAGTCCGTTACCACCGGGTTGCTCACGTCGGTCGGCTTGAGGCCCTGCGCCTGCCCTTTGGCGGCAAAAACGGCCAGGGCCGCCGCCGGGGCGGTTTTTTGTGATTGCTGCGCCTGGGCCAGACCAGGCAGCGCCAGGCCCGCAGCCAGTGCGAGCGTCCGGTAAGCCCGCGGAGTAAAGGACAATGCCATAGAAGAGGGAAAAAAGCAGGGAAAAATGTAAGAATTGTGCTACGCCAAAGTTAACTCTTTATGGCCTGTTGTATTCATGAAGCTATCCAAAAAAACAGGCGCTAACAACAAAATAGCCGCTGGCGGCCGCGCCTATGCGTTTTGCTTGAATACTAAGAGCTTGCTTAGGACATCCCACAGCACCACGCCCGCCGCCACGCTCACGTTTAGCGAGTGCTTGGTGCCGAGCTGCGGAATTTCCACCGCCGCGTCGCACAAGGCCAGCACTTCATCATCGACCCCGAATACCTCATTGCCGAGCACCAGCGCCAGTGGCTGCCCCGCCACCGGCTGGAAGTGCGGCAGCAGCACCGAATCAGTAGTTTGCTCCACGGCTATCAATTGGTAGCCAGCCGCTTTCAAGTCTTGTGCCGCTTCTAGCGTGGTGGCTACGTGCGCCCACGCTACCGATTCGGTGCTGCCCAGGGCGGTTTTGGTGATTTCGCGGTGCGGCGGGCGGCCCGTAACGCCGCAGAGGTAGATTTTTTCGAGCGCGAAGGCGTCGGCGGTCCTGAAAACGGCCCCCACGTTGTGCAGCGAGCGCACGTTGTCGAGCACCAGCACCACGGGGCTTTTGGCAGTAGCTTTGAAATCGGCCACGGGCAGGCGGTTTAGCTCCTGCATAGTGAGTTTGCGCATAAGGTGTAGGGTAAGCTTTAGCTTGCCAGTGGCTGGAATTTATCTTTGGGAAAAGTGCTTTTTCTGCTTTAGGAAAATACTTTTCCGCCTTAAAAATGGCAAGCTAAAGCTTACCCTACATTTTGACTACCGCTCCCGCCAAAAAATTCGAAATCAAGTCGCTCGGGCCCGAGCACACCACGCCCAGCCCCGCGTTTGATACGCCGCTCATGCGGCAGTACTACCAACTCAAGCAGCAGCACCCCGGCGCGGTGCTCTTGTTTCGGGTGGGCGATTTTTACGAAACCTTTGGCGAAGACGCCGTTACGGCCTCGCGCATCCTCGACATCACGCTCACCAAGCGCGGGGCCGGCACGGCCTCCGAAGTGGCGCTGGCGGGCTTCCCGCACCACGCCCTCGACAACTACCTGCCCAAGCTCGTGCGCGCTGGCCAGCGCGTGGCCATCTGCGACCAGCTCGAAGACCCCAAGCTAGCCAAAGGCCTGGTGAAAAGAGGTATAACCGAGCTGGTAACGCCCGGCGTGAGCCTGCACGACAATACCCTGGAGCGCCGCCAGAACAACTACCTCGCCGCCGTGCATTTCGGCAAAACCGAGGCCGGCGTGTCGTTCCTCGACATCAGCACCGGCGAGTTTCTGGTGGCGCAGGGCACGCTCGAATATTTGGGTAAGCTGTTGCAGAATTTCCGGCCCGCCGAGGTACTGTTTTGCAAGCAGAGCCGCCGCGACTTTGAGGCGCACTTCGGCCCCGATTTTTGCACCTACGCGCTTGACGAGTGGGTTTTTGGGCACGACTACGCCCACGACACCCTCACGCGGCACTTTCGCACGACCTCGCTCAAGGGCTTCGGCGTCGATACGATTAAGGAAGGCGTGATTGCGGCGGGCTGCATCCTGCACTACCTGGCTGAGACGAAACACACCGACATTCAGCACATTGCGAGCCTAGGCCGGCTCGAAGAAGACAAGTACGTGTGGCTCGACCGCTTCACGGTGCGCAACCTGGAGCTGGTGCAGGCCCAGCATCCCGGCGGCGTGCCGCTGATTGATATTCTCGACCAAACCATCACCCCGATGGGCGCCCGCCTGCTGCGCAAGTGGGTGGTGCTGCCGCTCAAGGAAGCCAGCCAGATTCAGCGCCGGCTTGATACCGTGGCGGCCCTCGTAGCCAACCCCGAGCTGCTCGAAGAAGTGCAGAGCCACCTGCGCCCCATAAATGACCTGGAGCGCCTTATCTCTAAAGTGGCCGTGCGCCGCGTGAACCCGCGCGAGCTACTGCAGCTGGCGCGGGCGCTGGAGAGCATCGCCCCGCTGCGCGAAAAGCTGGCCGCCTCGGGCATCAAAGCCCTCGAAAAGCTCGCCGACCAGCTCAACACCTGCGCCTCGCTGCGCCAGGAAATCCAAGCTAAAATCCGCCCCGACGCGCCCCTGCTCACCAACCAAGGGCACGTCATTATGGACGGCGTGGACGCCGAGCTGGATGAGCTGCGGGCGCTGGCCTTTTCGGGCAAAGACTACCTGCTGAAATTGCAGCAGCGCGAGCAGCAGGCTACGGGCATCACGTCTTTGAAAGTAGCTTACAATAAGGTGTTTGGCTACTACCTGGAAGTGAGCAACGCGCACAAAAACAAGGTGCCCAATGAGTGGATTCGCAAGCAGACGCTGGTGAACGCCGAGCGCTACGTGACCGAGGAGTTGAAGACGTATGAGGAGAAGATTCTCAACGCCGAGGAGCAACTCTTTGTCATCGAAAGCCGCATCTACCAAGAGGTTACGCTGGCGGCGCTCGACTTCGTGAGCCAGATTCAGCAGAACGCCCGCGCCATCGGGGTGCTCGACTGCCTGGGCTCGTTTGCGGCCACGGCGCGGCAGTATAACTATGCGCAGCCCACTGTGAACGACGGGCCGACGCTCGACATCAAGGCCGGCCGCCACCCGGTAATCGAGCGCGGGCTGCCGCCTGGCGAAAGCTACATCCCCAACGACATCTGCCTCAGCCAGGACGACCAGCAAATCGTGGTGATAACCGGCCCGAATATGGCCGGTAAGTCGGCCCTGCTGCGCCAAACGGCGCTCATTGTGCTGCTGGCCCAAATTGGCTCTTTTGTGCCCGCCGGGGAGGC
>JAKONR010000005.1 GCA_022701825.1 Hymenobacteraceae bacterium
AATGCGGCACGTCCTTAAACTGAATCGTGATAACCGACGCCGAGCGGTGTAGCCGCTTGCCGGTGCGCAGGTAAAACGGCACGCCCTGCCAGCGCCAGTTGTCCACGAAAAACTTGATGGCGGCGAAGGTTTCGGTGTTTGACTGGGAGTTGGCACCCTGCTGCTCAGCCTCCTCGCGGTAGCCGGGCACCTGCTTACCTTCAATCCAGCCCGCGCCGTACTGGCCGCGCACGGTGTTGTCGCGCACGGCTTCGGGCGTGAAGCGGCGCATGGCGCGCAGCACGTCCACTTTGCGGTCACGCACTTCCTCCGCCGTGAAGTTTACGGGCGGTTCCATCGCCACGATGCACAAGAGTTGCAGCAAGTGGTTCTGAATCATGTCGCGCAGCGCGCCCGAGCCGTCGTAGTAACCCAGGCGGTCGCCCACGCCAAGCTGCTCGGTCACCGAAATCTGCACGTGCTCGATGGCGTTGCGGTTCCAGAGCGGCTCCATGATGGCATTCGCGAAGCGGAAAGCCATGATATTCTGCACCGTTTCCTTGCCCAGGTAGTGGTCGATGAGATAGAGCTGCTTGTCCTCGTAAATACCATTCAGCAGCTTGTTCAGCTCCCTGGCCGATTCCAGGTCGTGGCCAAACGGCTTTTCAATCACGATGCGCGCCCGGTCGGCGTCGGCCGTGAGGCCCGCTTTGGCCAGGTTTTCGGCGATGATGGGAAAGAAATTGGGCGCTACCGCCAGGTAGTAAATAACGTTGGCCGGCGTCTTCCAGTCCTTTTCCAGCTGCTGAATGCGCTTGGCGAACTCCTTGTACGTCTTGGCGTCCTGCACGTCGGCGGCTTGGTAGTGGATGTTGGGGCCGAAGCCAGGCCACTTATCCTCCTTCACCTCGCCGCTGCGCGAAAACTCGTTGATGTCCTTGAGCATCCGCTCCTCAAACTCTTTATCGGTGAGCTTACTGCGCCCCGTGCCGATGAGGGCAAACTGCTCGGGCAGCCAGCCTTCGAGGTACAGGTTATACAGCGCCGGGGCCAGCTTGCGGGCGTTGAGGTCGCCGGTGCCGCCGAAGATGACGAAGATGGTCGGCTGCGATTTTATCTTGGTGTTCATGTGGTTTAGTGCTTATTGCTTGGTGCCTAGTGCCTGGTACTTAGGTAGTAGTGCTCAGTGCATGGCGGCTAGGTCAATTTGTCCTAAGCACCATGCACTAAGCACTATACACTAAACCTACTCTTTCGGCACGGGCGGCTTCTGGTTGGCCTGCTCGCCGGCCGGGGCCTCGGGCGTGCTGCGCAGGCCCGTCCACTGCGTGTGAAAGGTGCCTTCCTTGCCAATGAGCTCGTAGGTGTGCGCGCCAAAATAGTCGCGCTGGGTCTGGATGAGGTTAGAGGGCAGGCGGCCCGTGCGGAAGGCATCGAAATAGCCAATGGCCGAGGTGTAGGCCGGCACCGGCAGCCCGGCCGCGATGGCGGCCACCGCCACGGCCCGCGCCCCGCCGGCCGACTCCTGTACCAGCTTTTGCACGGCGCCATCCAGCAGCAAGTGCGCCAGCTTGTTATCGCCCTTGAAGGCGTTGTAAATGTCATTCAAAAACTCGGAGCGGATAATGCAGCCGCCGCGCCAGATGCGGGCAATGGTCGCCAGCTTCAAGTCATACTTGAACTCTTCCGACGCCCGGCTCAGCATGTGCATACCCTGGGCGTAGGTAATCACCATGCTGAAGTAAAACGCCTGCTCCAGCTGGTTCAGCAGCTCGTCTTTGTCGCCGGCCAGGTGCCCGGCGGCAGGCTGGTACTGCTGCCCCAGCTGCTCGCGCAGCTGCTTGTACTTCGACAAGTCGCGCATCGACACGGCCGTGTCCACGGTCGGGATGGGCGCCTGAATGTCCATCGCCACTTGCGAGGTCCACTTGCCGGTGCCCTTGGCGCGGGCCTCGTCCTTAATGTCGTTGAGCAGCAGGTGGTCGCTGTCGGGGTTTTTAAAGGAGAAAATATCCTTCGTGATGTCGAGCAGGAAAGACTTGAGGCGGCCTTCGTTCCACTTGGTAAACACCTGGCAAATAGCCTCATCCTCCATACCCAGGCCGGTTTTGAGCACGCCGTAAGTTTCGGCAATCAGCTCCATCAGGCCGTATTCGATGCCGTTGTGCACCATTTTCACGAAGTGGCCGGCCGCGCCGGGGCCCATGTAGGCCACGCAGGGCTCGCCATCGACCTTGGCCGCGATGGCATCAAACACCGGCTCCATCACCTTATAGGCCTCGGCGTCGCCGCCGGGCATCATGCTGGGGCCGAAGCGCGCGCCTTCTTCGCCACCGCTCACGCCCATGCCGAAGAAATGCAGACCCTTCTCGCTCAGCTCTTTGTCGCGGCGCGTGGTGTCGGTGTAGTACGAGTTGCCGCCGTCGATGAGCATGTCGCCGGGGCTGAGCAGCGGCGTCATCTCGGCGATTACGCTGTCTACGACAGCCCCGGCGGGCACCAGCATCATGATGGCACGGGGCGTTTTGATGCTCTTTACAAACGCGGCGGGGTCGCTGAAACCCTTGACGGGCTTGTCCTTACCTTCCTGGCCGAGCAGGTCAATCTGCTTCTGGCTTTTGTCGTAGCCGGCTACCGCGAAGCCGTGGTCGGCCATGTTCAGCAGCAAGTTGCGGCCCATTGTGCCCAGGCCAATCATGCCAAAGGTGTAGTCCGTGGGAGTGTCGCTCATCGGGAAAATCGAGGTGGTGAAAGAAAGTGGAGTCTGGTAAAAAGCGGCTATACGTAAGAACGGCCGGCCGTTTGGTTTTTGGAGGTAGAGACGCAACATTTTGCGTCTTGCCTGAGGGTAGCATGTAGCAAAACAGAGAATAATTTCTAACCTATCGCACTATTCCAACTATTGCGTCTCTACTGCCAGGCAAACGCCCGCAGTTCCGGAAAAAACGCCCGGAAATCATCCTCATACGCTGCATAGTTCCGGCGCAGTTCCGCGCCCGCCGTTTCCATGCCCGAGCCCGGCGAGGCCCGGCGGCTCAGGCCCTGCAAAGCCCGCTCGATGCCCGCGATTTCGGCGTAGCCGAGCAGCCAGTTTTGCTGCACAAGGTAGGGGAAGAAGCGCTGCACCGGGGCCGGAAACCCGGCCGCCCGGCTGGCCAGCAAACCGTACACGCGCTGAGTAAAATCGGGCAGGCTTTCGGCAGAGAACTCCTGGAAACTGGCGGCCAGAAAGTGGTCGTAAAACACGTCAGAGACTACCCCGGCGTACTTGCCGGCCCCGGCCGCTCGCAGGCGGGCGGTGCTGCGGCGCACCACGGGGTGCTGGTCGGTGAAGGTGTCGATGGCACGGTGCATTCGGATTCCCGCCTGCACGTCAGCCGGATAGCGCTCTAGCTGGCGGCCGGGCACCGAGTCGGCAATGAACTGGCCCAGCAGGTGGCCGGCATAGGCGGGCGCGGTAGCATCGGGGCCGGCCAGGAGCAGATGAGCCAGAAAATTCATAGTGGCCGCGCCGGGCGTGGGGCCGGCGCTGGGGTAGTAACCGCTAAACCAGAAACGGGTTCGGCCGTAAGCACAAGCCCCGGCCGGTGCCGCGCTCGTTGCCACCCGGCGGTTCTTTTTCTTTTAAAACTTCGTTTCTCATGTCTGATTCCCAAACGCCCGTCACCCACGACCTCGGCAAGCTGTTCGAAAAAATCAAGGATGTCCGCATCGCCATGCTCTCGACCTTCGATGAGGAGCACAAGCTGCACAGCCGCCCGATGGGCACCATCAAGCCCGGCACCGACGGGGCACTCTACTTCTTTACCGACAAGGATTCGGCCAAGGTGTACGAGGTAAAGAAAGACAACCAGGTGAACCTGAGCTACGCCAACCCCAGCGACAACGTGTACGTGTCGGTAACGGGCACGGCCAGCGTGTACCGCGACGAAGCCAAAATCGCCGAATTGTGGAGCGAGGACATGAGAGCCTGGTTTCCGGAGGGCAAGGAAGACCCCAACATTATGATTCTCAAAGTAGACATCGAAAAAGGTGAGTACTGGGACTCGCCGAGCGGCGTGCTGTCGCGCGCCTACGCCTACCTGCGCGCCGTGGCCACGGGCGAGGGCAGCACGTCGGACGACGTGAACGAGCACGCGCAGGTGAAGCTGTAATTTGTAAAACGGAGTGGTACTCCGTTTATCGTTGCTAACGCGGAAACGGAGTGCCACTCCGTTTTACAAAAAAGGCCGGAAGCAATTCCGGCCTTTTTTGTTACCTAGGGGCAAGCTTTGTTTTCATGCTCACGACCATCACCCTTTTTACCCTGCTACCCGGCCACCGGCGCTGGGGCCTGGCCCAAATGGGCACCTCGCCCGGCACCCTAAAACGCGTGCCAGGACTGCGGTTTTTTCAGCTGCTGGGCAGCGGCGCGGCCAACGGCTTCGGCTTCCTGCCCAACCTCGACCGCTACGGCCTGCTGGGCGTCTGGGCCTCGGCCGAGGCGGCCGAGGCCTTCTTTGCGGCGCATCCGCTGTGGGCTGATTATGAGCGCCGCAGCCGCGAAACCTGGATGGCCGAGCTGGCCCCGCTACGCTCGCACGGCCTTTGGAATAAGGTAAATCCATTTGACTACCAAACCCCTACCCCAGGTGGCGCGCCGGAGGCCGACGGGCCGGTGGCGGTGCTCACGCGGGCTAGCATCCGGCTGCGGCGGGCGTGGCGGTTTTGGGGCTTTGTGGAGCCCACGAGCCGGGCGCTGGCCGCGGCGCCGGGCGTGCGGCTGGCCATCGGGCTGGGCGAATTGCCGCTGGTGCGGCAGGCCACGTTCAGCATCTGGGACTCGGCGGCGGCCATGCAGCAGTACGCCTACCGCGATGCGCGCCACCGCGAGGTCATTCAGCTCACGCGCCGCGAAGGCTGGTACGGCGAGGAACTATTTGCCCGCTTTCGGGTGATTAGCAGTCGGGGTACGGTGGACGGCAAAACACCTTTGGGCAACGCCTGAACAGAAGGTTTTTGGCTGCAAAGGGCCGCCGGGCGCCAACCCAATTTCGGCTCTGCCCGTATCTTCGCACTACTCTCCGAAACCTCATCTATTCACTCTCTGCTGCCCTTTTTAGCCATGCGACAGTACGATAACCTGGACGACGACGACCTCGACGACGACGATAAGCTTGACACCTTCGCCCGCACCGGCGGGGCCAAAACCCGTGGCTCGGGCGAGGACCAGCTCTCGGCCAAATACGCCGACTACCTGATGTGGCGCGACACGGGCTCCTCGCACGATGAGGCGCTCGACCTGGCCGCCATGACCGAAGAAGAATTTACGACCGCCGAAGCCGCCGAAGACCCCGACGGCGCCAGCGGCCTCAGCCCCCTCGATGACGACGACGACCTCGACGGCGACGATGAGGACGATGACTTCGGCGGCAGCAGTTCGCGCAGCCGCGGGCGCGGCGATGATTATGACAGCGACTACTAGGCGCTGGAGTTTTGAAATGCAAAAAGGCCCCACTACCTGGTTGAGTAGCGGGGCCTTTCAATTGCCTCACGCGTGAACCTCACCCCCCGGCCCCCTCTTTTTTGGAGAGGGGGCCGGGGGGTGAGGTTCACGCGCCTACTTCTTCCCAAATACCCGTTGCAAAATAGCCGTGCCCTGCGCGGCCGGGTTCTGGCGAATCTTGGCTTCCTGCTGGGCCAGCAAAATGAAGAGTCCGTCCACTGTTTGGGCGGTCACGTAATCGGTGAGGTTGTTTTTGGCCGGCGTCATCAGCGGAATTTTGTTGTAGCGGTCGATGAGCTTGGCGTAAGCGGCATTGGCGCCCACTTGGTCGAGGCTCTGCACGATGCTGGGGCGCAGGGCGGCGGTGAGGGCAGCCTCCGAGTTTTTGCGCAGCAGCTGGGTGGCGGCGTCTTTGCTGCCGCTGGTCACGAGCGAGAGGGCATCGGTGAGGGTGAGCTGCTGCACGGCGTTGAGGAAGATGTCTTTAGCAGCGGGTGCGGCGGTTTCGGCGGCGCGGTTGATGAGGTTAGTGGCCTGCTCCACGGCCGCTTTGCCCAGCGGGCCAGGCAGGGCGCTGAGGGTAGTGGCTACGAGCTGCGCATCGGGCGGGAACGGGATGCGGATGTCGTCGTTGAGGTTGAAGCCGTCTTTTTCGGAGGCGAAGGCTACTGCTTTGGTAACGCCGGTGGTCAGGGCTTCTTTCAGGCCAGTGTTGGCTTCGGCCTCGGTGAGAGGAGCTACGGTAGCGGCGGCGACGGTGGTAGTAGCAGCGGCTTTGGTGGTTGTCGTGGTAGTCTTTTTGGCGGCGGGCTTGGCGACGGCTTTTTTGGTGGTCGTCGTTTTTTTGGTGGTGGTTTTTTTGGTTTGGGCCACGGCCGGCGCGGCGGCCAGCAGCGCGAGGGCCAGTAGGAGATTTTTCATATAAATCAGGAAGAAAATGGCGGGCTCAAAAACCAGACGGCTCGTATAGCTGTCCTGCAAGCACCGCTGCGCAAAGTTGCCTACAAAACCTTGCCAAACTTCGCACTACCCCCTTTCATGGACGTTGAAATCATGACCATCGGCGACGAGCTGCTCTACGGGCAGGTCGTGGATACCAATTCGGCCTTTATGGGCCAGCAGCTCGGCCGCCTGGGGTTGCGCGTGCGCCAAATCACGAGCGTGAGCGACCGCGCCGACGAGCTAGTGGCCGCCCTCGACCAGGCTCGCCAGCGCACCCAGGTTATTTTGATGACCGGCGGCCTCGGCCCCACCAAAGACGACCTTACCAAGCACGTGCTGGCCCGCTACCTGGGCCGCGAGCTGGTGCTGCACGAGCCCACGCTGCGCCACGTAGAAGAGATTTTCCGGCGCTTCAACCGCCCCATGCTCGACGTGAACCGCCAGCAGGCGCTGGTGCCCGAGGGCTGCGAAGTGCTGCACAACGCCGTGGGCACCGCTCCCGGCATGTGGATGGAAGACCAGGGCACCGTGTTTATCAGCATGCCCGGCGTACCCTTCGAGATGAAGCGCCTGATGACCGACGAGGTGCTACCCAAGCTCCAGCAGAAGTTCGCCCTCGCCCCCATCGAGCACGTGGTAGTGATGACGGCCGGCTTGGGCGAGTCGTTTTTGGCCGAAAAAATTAAAGATTGGGAAAGCGCCCTGCCGCCTAACATCAAGCTAGCCTACCTGCCTAGCCTGGGCAGCGTGCGCCTGCGCCTCACCGGCACCCCCGACGGCCAGCCCGACCTGCGCGGCCGAATGCTGGCTCTGCTGCCCGAGCTGCGCCAGCGCATCGGCGAGTACATTTTTGCCGAAGAAGACTCGCCGCTCGAAGTAGTAATCGGCCAGATTCTGAAGGCCAAAAACTGGCAGCTCGGCACCGCCGAAAGCTGCACCGGCGGCGCGGTGGCCGCCCGCATCACGAGCGTGCCCGGCAGCTCGGCCTACTTCCGGGGCAGCGTAGTGGCTTATGACAACGATATAAAAGAGAGCTTATTAGGCGTGAACGCCGAAACCCTGGCCCAGCACGGCGCGGTGAGCGAAGCCACCGTGCGCGAAATGGCCGAAGGCGCCCGCGCCCGCCTGGGCTGCGATGTAGCCCTGGCCACCAGCGGCATCGCCGGCCCCGGCGGCGGCACGCCGCTCAAGCCGGTGGGTACCATCTGCCTTGCCTGCGCCACGCCCAGCGGCACCGTAAGCCGACAGATTAATATTGACCGCGGCCGGCAGACAAATATTGAGTACACGGCGCAGGCGGTGCTGATTTTGCTGTGGCAGCAGTTGGCGGGGCATAAGGAAGCGGCGCTGTTGAAGGTGTAAGCTGTGCTCGCCGCCCGTGTAACCTCACCCCCCGGCCCCCTCTTTTTTGGAGAGGGGGCCGGGGGGTGAGGTTACACGGGCGGCGAGCACGAAATGTCTTTTTCCAAAAGCAACATAAAAACAGAAACGGCTTTCAGCATCTGCTGAAAGCCGTTTCTGTTTTTCCAAGAGTCGTCCGACTCCCCCTCTCCTTTTCGGAGAGGGGGCCGGGGTGAGGCGACACGCCTGACGAGCAACCTAAGCCGCCACCAGCACCGGCACGTCAACCTTCGCCTCAGCCGCCTGCGCCACTACCGGCGCGCCGGCCAAAATCTCGTCATTCGCCGCCGCCGCGTACTTTTCGAAGTTGGTGACAAACTTGCCAGCTAGCTGATTAGCAGCGTGGTCATAAGCTTCCTTATCGGCCCAAGTGCGGCGCGGGTCGAGCAGCTCGGTGGGGATGCCGGGCACCGCGCCGGGCACTTCCACCCCGAACACGGGGTGCGGGCGGAATTTCACGTCGTCGAGCTGCCCGGTGAGGGCGGCCGTGATGAGCGCGCGGGTGTAGCTCAGCTTCATGCGGCTGCCCACGCCGTAGCCGCCGCCCGACCAGCCGGTGTTTACCAGCCACACATTCACGGGGTGCTCGTCCATTTTCTGGCCCAGCATCTCGGCGTATTTGGTGGGGTGCAGCGGCAGGAATACCGCCCCGAAGCAGGCCGAGAACGTGGCCTGCGGCTCCACGATGCCCATTTCTGTGCCCGCCACCTTGGCCGTGTAGCCGCTCAGGAAGTGGTACATGGCGTGGCTCTTATCGAGCTTGCTCAGGGGCGGCAGCACGCCGGTGGCGTCGGCGGTGAGGAAGAAGATATTGGTCGGCACCGGCCCGATGC
>JAKONR010000030.1 GCA_022701825.1 Hymenobacteraceae bacterium
AGTAGCTTCGCTGCCACTCATTCTGGCGAATGATATATTCAACCTGAAGGAAATTATTCGCAACCCCTGGGTGCTGCTGGGCCTCACGGTGCTGCTTTCGGGTTTGCTGGTGGCCGAGCTGCCACTCGTTGCGCTGAAATTTAAGAACCTACAGTGGCGCGGCAACCGGCGGCGGTTTATTTTTGTGGGGCTGGCGCTGGGCTTGGTGCTGTGGCTAAAGGCGGCGGGCGTGCCCGTAGCCGTGCTGCTCTACGTGCTGCTGTCGATACCCGGCCGGGTGCGCAGCCGCGACGGGGTAGAGTCGGCCCCGGCCAAGCCGCAATAATTTGGTCCGCCCGCAGTTAGATAAGGCGCGGCCAAATGCTTACGCAGTAAATCAGCGGTTATTTATGCCAAAAACTTTCCTCTTTCTCTGGGCTTTGGTACTACTGCTGGGCGGCGCGCGGCGCGCGCATGCCCAAAGCGGCGAGCAAACGGCCCCCGCCCGCCTGAGTTGGGGCGTGTATGCCGAGCTGCCCACTGCCAGCGGCACTACCCGCAAGGTGCCCACCTTCCGGGAGGCCTACCACGGGCCGGGCGAGCTGGTGGGCACTTTTACCTTGCGGGTGCCGGGCACCGTGGCCGCCGGTACCGTGCGCGATGCCGTGTACGAGGCCTTTTCGGCCGCCGACGCGGCCTTGCTGAGCACCACCACGCTGCCCGGCACGCCGGCCGTGCGGCTGCGTTTTGGGCACGAGGCGCGCCAGCCCTACAGCTACGTGCTGGTGCAGCCCGCCCGCCGCAACCCCCAAACCGGCCAGCCCGAGCGGCTGGTGTCGTTTAACTACACGTACCAAATTGGCGGCAATACCGCCTCGCGCACGACCATTGCCGGCCGGCCGCACAACATCCAAACCTCGGTGCTGAACAGCGGCGACTGGTTTAAAATCGGGGTGCCCGCCAGCGGCGTGTATAAGCTCGACCGCGACGCGCTCGGCAAGCTGGGCCTGAATACCGGCGCTACCGACCCGCGCCGCATTCAGGTGTATGGCAACGCGACCGGCGTGCTGCCCCAGGCCAACGCGGCCCCGCGCCCCGACGACCTGGTGGAAAACAACGTGCTGCTGGTGAACGACAACAACGACGGCACCTTCGACGCCAACGAGTTTATCCTGTTTTACGCGCCGGGGCCGCACACCTGGGCCATCGACAGCACCAACCGGGTGCCCACCGGCTTTCGCCACGTCAACAACGTGTACGCCGACACGGCCTACTATTTCGTGCGCGTTGGCCCCGCCAATGGCCGCCGCGTAGCCACGGCCGCCGCGCCGGCCGGCACGCCCATCGGGGCGCCCATCACCACGTTTCTCGACCGCCGCTTCTACGAGCATGACCTCGTGAACCTACTGCACTCGGGCCGGCAGTGGCTGGGCGAGCGCTTCGGGCCGGGCACGTCGCAAAATTTCACGTTCAGCGCCGATGGCCAGCCCGCCCTCACCGACCTGGTGGTGGGCAGCGCGGCCCGCCTGCGGGTGGCCGTGGCGGCGGCGGGCCTGCAAAGCTCCGCTTTTCAGGCTAGCTTCAATGGCACGGCGCTGCCGGGCAGCGTGTCGGTAGATGCGATTTCGACCCGCGCCTACTCGACGATTGCCAATACTAACATCGGCAACTTTACGGCGGCCGTGACTAGTGCCACGGCCGACCCGCAGGTGACGCTAAATTACACGTCTTTCGACCCGCAGGGCGCCGGCTACCTCGACTACCTCGAGCTGCTGGTGCAGCGCCAATTGCGCCTGAGCGGCTCGGTGCTGGAGTTTCGCTCGCTCACGCTGCGCGGGGCGGGCTCGATAGGCACCTACACGGTCGATAATGCCGGTGGGGCCCAGGTGTGGGAGGTTACCAACCCACGCCGGCCCCGCGCCCAGGCGCTCGCGGGCGGCAGCTTCGCGGCCTACACCGATTCGGTGCGCGAGTACGTGGCCTTTCAGCCTAATGGCAGCTTTCCGGAGCCTCGGCGGTTTGGCCGCGTGGCCAACCAGAATCTGCACGCGCTCAATGTCGGCGGCGACCTCGACTTGGTTATCGTGGCCTATCCGGCCTACCGGCGGCAGGCCGAGCGCCTGGCCCAGCACCGCCGCAGCCACAACGGCCTAAAGGTAGCGGTGGTGACCACCAAGGAAGTGTACAATGAGTACAGCTCGGGCGCGCAGGACGTAACGGCCATCCGCGACCTGATGAAGCAGGTGTACGACCGCAACCCCAACCCCGCCAACCGCCGCAATTACCTGCTGCTGTTTGGCGATGCCTCTTTCGACTACAAGTCGTCGGCGTTCAACGACCAAAGCCAGCAGCCCGGCTGGTGGAAAAACAGCCGCCGCCCCTTCAGCCGCGATAGCAAGCTCGACGCCGACCTCTACAACCAAAACCTGGTGCCGACCTACGAGTCGCGCGAGTCGTTTTTGCCAGTGGCCGGCTACCGCGTAAATGCGCAAGGGGTATCGTCGTATTCGTCGGAAGATTACTACGGCCTGCTCGACGATAGCGAAGGCACCTGGAGCGAATTTGGCCTCGGCACCTACGAAACCTGCGACATCGGCGTGGGCCGCCTGCCCGTGCGCCCCCCGCGCGACCGCCGCGACCAGGCCACCAACGACGAGCAGGCCCGGCTGGTCGTTAATAAAATAATGGCTTACGACTCGACCGTTAGCTTTGGCAAATGGCGCAACCGCCTGACGCTGAGCGCTGACGATAATGACCCCGACATCGGCATGGCGTTCACCATCGAGTCGGAGACGATTTTTGCGCCTACCCTGCAAGCCGCCGAGCCGGCCTATAACCTCCGCAAAGCTTACCTCGACCTGTTTCCGCAGCAGAGCGTGGCGGCCGGGCAGCGCTCGCCCGCGGCCGAAGCCGCCATCAACGATGCCCTCGACCAAGGCTCGCTGCTGATTGGCTACACCGGCCACGGCGGCTACGATGCCCTGACCGATGAGAAGATTATCACGAAAGCGTCGCTGCTGGCCCTCAGCAACCAAAACCGCCTCACCTTCTTCGTGACCGGCACCTGCGACCTGAGCACCTACGACGACCCCGACCTGCAAACGGCCGGCGTGTCGGCCGGCGAAGCCGTGCTGACCGATAATGCCAACGCGGGCGCAGTAGGCCTGTTTACCACCACGCGGGTCGTATACTCGTACCAGAATACGCAGCTGGTCAATGCATTCTATGGCCAGGTGCTGGCGCGCAGCACGGCCGGCAGCCTGCCCTATCTCGGCGAAGCCAGCCGCCAGGCCAAAATCACGGCGGCGGCCGGCGACCTCAACAACCGCAACTACACCCTACTGGCCGACCCTACCACGCAGCTCGCCTACCCCCGGCAGCGCGTCGTTATCGACTCCATCAACGGCCGCAGAGTGGTATCGGTGCAGGTGAGCCTCGACACGCTCAAGGCCCTGAGCCAGGCCCGCCTCAGCGGCCACATCGAAAACCAGGGTGCCCTGAATGCCGGCTTTAACGGCACGGCCGACATCACTATCTTCGACAAAGTGGCGACCGTGAACACCCTCGGCGACCAGGGCGGCGCGCCCACCCCGGTGCGGGTGCAGGAAACGGTGGTGTACAGCGGGCAGTCGCGCGTGAACAGCGGCCGCTTCAGCGTCAAGTTCATCGTGCCCAAAGACATCAACTACAGCGCCGGCCTGGGCAAAATCAGCCTCTACGCCGCCGACTACCTCAACAAGGTCGATGCCCAGGGCTACCAGCTGGTGCCCATCGGCGGGGCAGCCCGCAACGCGGCCGGCGATACCACGCCGCCCGAAGTGCGCCTCTTTATGGACGACGACACGTTTGTGTCGGGCGGCCTCACGGCCGTGAATACCCTGCTGCTGGGCAAGCTGTTCGACCTGTCGGGCATCAATACCTCCAACGCCGGCGTGGGCCACGAGCTCACGGCCACCATCGACAATGACCCCGCCAAGCTCGTCGTCGTGAACGACTCGTACACGGCGGCCGTCGATGACTTCACGCGGGGCCAGATTCGCTACAACTACCGCAGCCTTGCGCCCGGCCCCCACACCATCAAGGTAAAAGCCTGGGACACCTACAATAATTCGGCCGAGGCCAGCGTAGAGTTCATCGCCGCGCAAAAGGAAAGCCTGGCGCTCGACCACGTCCTGAATTATCCTAATCCATTCAGCAATAGCACTACTTTTCACTTCGACCACAACCGCGCCGGGCAGGAGCTCGATGTGCAGGTGCAAATTTTCACGGTAGCCGGCCGCTTGGTCAAGACCTTGCACGCCAACATCTTGGCGACTACCTCGCACGACAAAACCATTAATTGGAACGGCCGCGACGACTACGACGACCAGCTGGCGCGGGGCGTGTACGTGTACCGAATTTCGGTGCGAGCGGCGGCTGATAGCCAGCAGGTTACTAAATTTGAAAAATTAGTGCTATTAAATTAGCGTATTTGTGAGTTATTTGGCAGCTTCAATAGCGCCGTTCGGCTTTGGCTGATTTCACTTTTAAATAGGCTTATTCACCTGTATTCTGCCGCGTTCGCCCAGTTTTACCAAACTCCATGACCTTGACTTTTTCTCGCTCGCTGGCCGTTGTGCCGGTGCTTTTGCTGGGGGCTTCGGCGGCTCTGGCCCAAAACCACACCATCACGACGGCCGTGCCGATTCTGACGCTGGCGCCCGACGCCCGCGGGTCGGCGCTGGGCGAAGCCGGGGTAGCCACCTCACCCGATGCCAACTCGGCTTTTTACAACCCGGGCAAGCTTGGTTTTGTACCCTACAGGTACTCGTTTTCGCCCAACTATTCGCCCTGGCTGCGCAAAGTGACCGACGACATGAGCCTGAGTAACCTGTCGGGCTACGGCAAAGTGGGCGAGCGCGGCGCCTTCGCGGCCTCGCTCATGTATTTCAGCATGGGCCAGATTGACTACCGCGACGGCAGTAACCTGCCCAACGGTAGTTTCAACCCGAAGGAATACGCCGTATCGGTATCGTATGGCCAGCGCCTGGGCGAAAATTTTGGCATTGGCATCTCGGCCCGCTACGTGCGCTCCAATCTTATCGGCTCATACGCCGGCAACGACGCGCAGTCGGGCAACTCGTTTGCCGCCGACCTGGGCGCCTACTACAGCAAGGAAGTAGGGCAGTATAACCTGGCCTTTGGCGCGTCTATCTCCAACATTGGCAACAAGATGGTGTACCGCAGCGCCGCCACGTCGAGCTTCCTGCCCACCACGCTGCGCCTGGGCACGGCCATCAGCCGCGACATCGACGCCTACAACAAAATCACCTTCGTACTCGACGCCACCAAGCTGCTCGTGCCCTCGCCGTACTACGACGACAGCAAGCTGCCCGGCGACCAGAGCGTAACCAACATCAACACCGAGCGCCAGCAGCAGGGCATCATATCGGGCATCTTCACGTCGTTCAGCGACGCGCCGGGCGGCTTCAAGGAAGAGATGCAGGAAATCAACCTCGGCGGTGGCCTGGAGTACGCCTACGACAACAAAATCATGGCCCGCGCCGGGTATTTCTACGAAAATAAGCACAAGGGCGACCGCCAGTACCTGTCGTTTGGCCTGGGTGCCCGCCTGTCGGTATTTGGCGTCGATGGCACGTACCTCGTGCCCAACTCGTCGGCCAACCCGCTGGCCGAAACCATCCGTATTTCGCTGCATTTCAACCTCGACAAGCTCAACGACGCTTTCAAGGATGACAGCAACACCGGCACCACGAACTAATGGCGGGTAGGCGGGTTTACTCCGCACTGCTATTACTTGGGTGGTCTTATACGCCTGTTCCAGCTAGTGGGGCAGGCGTTTTTGTTTGTTCGGGCCTGTCGCCAGCCCGCTATTTTTGCCCCTTTCCGCACCAAACTTATCCTTGCTACCCGTGCTCAACCGCCTTTCACCCCCGCCTACCCAGCCGCTCACCGCCATCACGCTGCCCACGCCCGAGGTGCGCCACCTGCCCAACGGCGCCCGGCTGCACCTGCTGGCCAACGATGCCCAGCCCGTGCTGCGCCTGCAAGTGGTGCTGCCCGCCGGCAAGCGCCAAGAGCCGGCCCCCGGCCTGGCCCAGCTGGCGGCCCGCCTGCTCACCGAAGGCACGGCCACGCGCACGGCCCGCCAGATTGCCGACGAAGTGGCCTTTTACGGGGCGTCGCTGGAGTGCGAGGCCGGCCCCGACCGCGCCACGCTCACGCTCTACTGCCTGGCGCGGCACCTGCCCGCGCTGCTGCCGCTGGTGCAGGAGGTGTTGGCCACCCCCAGCTTTCCCGAGCCCGAGCTGCACCAGATGAAAAACCGCATCAGCCAGAGTATGCGGGTCGAGCGCCAAAAAACCAGCTTCCGGGCTACCGAAGAGTTTAATAGACAGCTGTTTGGCGAAGACACGGCTTACGGCCGGCCCTTCGACGAAGCCTCGTTTGCGCGCATTACCGCCGCCGAGCTGCGGGCTTTTCACGCGGCGGCCTACGCGCCGGCCAGGGCCGAGCTATTCCTGAGCGGCGACGTGGCCGCCTACGCGGCGGCCGTAGCCGAGGCGCTGGGGCAGTGGCAGCCCACCGCTGGCGCGGTATCCCCGGCCACCGCCAATGAGCCGCTGCCCGACGCCTACCCCACGGGCCTCGTGGCGGTGCCCGTCGAGGGCAGCATTCAGGCATCCATCCGCATGGGGCGGCGCTGGCCGGCCCTCTCCGAAGTCCAAACGCCCGAGCTACTGCTGCTAGTGAAGGTGCTGGGTGGGTATTTTGGCTCGCGCCTGATGAAGAACATCCGCGAAGACAAGGGCTACACCTACGGCATTCAGGCCAGCGTGGTGCCCCGCGAGCAGGCCACTACGCTGGTTATCGGCACCGATGTCAACGGCGACCGCGCCGACGCCACCCGCCAGGAAATCGCCTACGAGCTAGAGCGCCTGCAAAACGAGCTGCTCGACGAGAGCGAGCTTGAAACCGTGAAAAATTACACCCTCGGCAAGCTGCTCGGCGAAACGGCCACCGTATTTGAGCAGGCCGACAAGTACCGCCACGTGACGCTGCAACACCTGCGCCCCGACTACTACTACCACCTGGTGCAGCAAACCCAGGCCGCCACCGCCGCCGACCTGCAAGCCCTGGCCCGCACCTACCTCAGCCCCGCCGACCTGCTAACCGTGGTGGCGGGCGGCAATGAATAAGGGAATTTTACTGAAACCATTTATCCACTCATCCCACCACCGCTTTTTCCAGCGATTGCAGCAGTTCCTCCATTTTATCGGCGTAGGTGTTGACGGCCGACAGGCCGGTGCGGGCTTCCTCAATTTGGCCGCGCTGGTACTGCTGCACCAGCGATTGGCCCGCTTGCAGGGTGGCTTGCAAGGTTTGCTCGAGGGCGCGCACCTCGGGGCGCGCGGCGTAGAGCGGCTTCACCACCGTGCTAAGCCACTGGCCAAAAGGGTTTTCGGCTAATGAAAATAGTGCGGCATCGGCCTCGCGCACGCCGTAGAGCACCGAGCGCAGGCGCGATTTAAAAAGAACTTGCTTAATTCTGGCTTGTTGAAAGTCCAGCGTAGAAAGAGCCATATTAAGCAGGAAGAGCCACAACGGGCACCAAAATAACGAATACAATTAATAAAATGTACTGAGCCCGCTGCCGGGCTGCCGATAAGCGCGACCCTGGCAACCGGTTTTGGTGGCCCCGGCCCGGCTCGTGGCAAATAAGGGGCCGCGCGGGCAGCGGGGGCGCGTGGGGCACCACGCTGGCCGCTGCGATTGGCGGCCGCTAGCAAGAAGCCGGCCGAAAACGGCGATAAGCGGGCCAGCGTGCTCATTCTGGCGGTTGGGCCGCGGTAGTGGGCGGCCAATTCGTCAGGCAGTGGCCGCTCAGAAAGGGCTGGGCCATTAGGCAGATGCGCCCGCGGCCCGCCCCCAAAAGCCGCCCTGTGCCTTGCTGGGGACGGGCGGCTAGCTCAGCAGGCCCTGGGCCACGGCCAGGCGCACGAGCACCGCCACGTTGCGGGCCTGGGTTTTGTCGAGCAGGTGCTGGCGGTGGGTCTCGATGGTGCGCTTGCTCGTGTGCAGCCGGGTGGCAATGTCGGCATTGGTGAGGCCAGCGGCCAGCAACTCCAGCACCTCCAGCTCGCGGGGCGAAAAATTGTAGGGGTTGGGCACGGGCAGCTCGGGTGGGGGCGGGGCCAGCTGCTGGGTTTGGGCCTGGGTGCGGTGCAGCAGCTGCAGGCCCAACTCGCTGCACAGGTAGGGCCGGCCCGCCGCTACGGTGCGAATGGCGAGTACCATCTCGGCCGGCTCGTCGTTCTTGAGGATGTAGCCCAGCGCCCCGGCCTCAAAGAGCTGGCCCACGTAGCGCTCGTGATTGAGCATCGACAGCATGAGCACCTTCACGGCCGGAAACTCGGCCCGCAGGCGGCGGGTGGTGGCCAGCCCGCCCAGCACGGGCATGTTGATGTCGAGCAGCACGACATCGGCGGGGGTGGTGGGCAGCTGCTCGAGCAGGGCCTGGCCGTGGCGAGCTTCGCCCACTACCAGCAGGCCGGGCTCCTGCGCCAAAAAGGCCCGGATGCCTTCGCGTACTACGGGGTGGTCATCAACTAAGAACAAGCGAATCATGGGCGGGGTGGCTCGGGCAGCGCCTGCGGCGGCTAGTGCGGGCATACCCAATACTACAAAAGGCTAGGCTGGTATCGGCACGCGGATGGTGATGTGGGTGCCGTGCTGAAAGTGGTGGGTGAGGGTGCCTTGCAGCAGCCGCACCCGGTCTTGCAGGGTTTGCCAGCCCATACCCTTGCCGGAGGGCGGCTGGGCTTGGCCGAAGCCAAGGCCGTTGTCTTCGGCGCGCAGCACTAGCGTGTGGTCTTCGGCAAAGATATGCAGCGTGGCCTGGGTCGCCTGCGCGTGCTTCACGATGTTGTTGGCCAGTTCCTGGGCCATGCGGTAGAGCGCCAGCAGCAGGTGCGCGGGTAGGTGCGCGGGCAGGTTTTGCACGCGGCACCGCATGCGCAGCGGCGCCACGCTGTAGTCGTCGCAAATATCCTGCAAGGCCACGGCCAGCCCAAAATCCAGCAGGGTGCGCGGGATGAGCTCGTGCGAGAGCGTGCGCGTTTGGGCGATGGCCGTGGCCAGCAGCTGCGAGGCCTTGTGGTACACTTGGGCAAAAGCCTGCGGGTCGTCGCGGCACTGCGGGGTGTTGAGCTGGCTCAGGCCAAGCTTGGCGGCGTAGAGCTGCTGGGCCAGGCCGTTGTGCAGGCTTTCGGCGATGCGCCGCTTCTCGCGCTCTTCGGCGGCTAGCACGGCTTCGGCCAGCGCCTGCGGCTGGTCGCGCTCGGCCTGCCGCAGGCGCTGGCGCTCCGTGATGTCGCGCCAAACGGTGAGCAGCTGCGGCTGGCCCTGCACTACCATCGGGTGAAACGATATTTCGTCCCAGATGGGCAGGCCCGCCGGGTCTTGGCGCACGCATTCGAGGCGGCACCAGCCCTGCTGGTGGGCGCGGTTCAGGCAGGCGGCGAGCACCTCGGCCGAGCGGCGGCCGTCGGGCTGGTGCTCGGGCCAAAACTCGGCCAGGTGGTGGCCCACTACCAAGTGGCGGTCGGTGCGGTGCAGCATCCACACGCCGGCCGCGTTCACATCCACGATGCAGTGGCCGTCGAGCAGTGCCATCCCATCGCGGCTTTGCTCGAAGGTGGCCCGAAAACGCGCCTCGCTGGCGGCCAGTGCCTCTACTACCTGGTGACGGGCCGTGGTGTCGAGCAGCACCAGGCGGCAGGTGGCGGGCCGCTGGGCCTGGGTTTCGGGCGCTACCGCCAGGCCTTCTAGCTGGGCAAAAAACCGGGTGCCATCGGGCCGGGTCATAGCCAGCTCGCAGGTGCGCCGCTGGCCGGGGTGGGCCCACAGCCAGTCCAGAAAGTCATTGAACTGCGGCCGCTCGGGCGCTTCGACCAGCACGCTAAACCGGCGGTGCTGCAGCAGTTGGCGGGTGGTGCCCAGCAGTTGGGCGGTGCCCAGGTTGAGCTGCGTGAGGCAGCCTGCCGCATCGAGGGTGCAGTAGCCCACCGGGGCAAACTCGTAGAGGTCCAGGTACTGGGCGCGGCTGGCCTCGGCCTCGGCCTGGGCCGCCAGCAGCTCTTCGTACTGCATTTGCAGCTCTATCTGATGCACTTGCAGCTCTTGCACCAGGCGGCGCACCTCGGGCGGCGTATCGGTGGGCAGGCCCGCCGACACCACCCGGCGCTGCTCGGCCCGCGCGCGCAGCGCTTGCAGAGCCGCTTCAGAGGTGGGGTTTTTCATAGGCTGGCCCCTGGCAGGTAGAAAAGGGTAGGAAGGAATGCGGTAAGGATGAGTATACGGGCCGGGCCCGGCCGTAGTCGGGGTTGGCTCTGGTGCGGGCGGCCCGCAGCATCGGCCGTAGGTAAAAAAGAAAAGCCGCCCCGGCAGCCAGGGCTGCCGGGGCGGCTTTTGGGCGGAGTGGGCTACAGCGCCTCCGTGTGCCGCACGCCCAGCAGCACGCGGCCGGTGGGCAGGCCCTGGTGGTGCAGCAGGTGGCCGTAGAGGTGCAGGCGGCGGCGCCCCCGCGCGGGCACTTCCACGTCCAGCACAAAGTCGTCGAAGTGCGTGAGGGGCACGTTGGGGTCGAGCAGCTCTTCGAGGCGGTCGCGCAGCGCGGGCTGGCTCCAGGCCAGGCCCAGGCGCGTGAGGGCCTGCCCTTGTAGCTCGGCCGGCGTGGCCTCAAAAAGGTCGGCAAACAGCTGGTTGCTGAAGTAAATGCGCAGGTGCTGGTCGAAGGCGGCCAGCGGCTCTTGCGCGGTGGCCTGCAGCGAGTCCAGAAAATTGGCCCGCTCCTGCAAGTGGGCTTCCATGTTCTTGAGGCCCGTGATGCGCGTGAAGGTGATAATGGCCCCGTTGATGTAGTTGTCGAGGGTGCGGTAGGGCAAAATGCGCATCGTGTACCACTCGCCGGAAGTGGTTTCGATGTTGAGCTCCACGGTGGTGAGGCGGTCAAGCACCTGCTGCACGTCGCGCAGCAGGTGCTCGTAGCGCAGGTTGTAGGCAAAGTGCTGGAGCGGGCGGCCCACATCGGCGGGCACCAGGTTGATGATGCGGCTCACCGACTGCGTAAAGCGCTTGATGAGCAAGTTATTATCCAGAAAAATAAGCGCGATGTCGGTGGCATCGAGCAGGTTTTTCATGTCGTTGGCCGTCTGGTTCGATTCCTCCGTTTTGGCCTGGTATTGCATGTTGAGGGTCATCAGCTCCTCGTTGAGGCTCTGCATTTCCTCCTTGTTGGTCATGGCCTCCTCGTTGGTGCTTTGCAGCTCCTCGTTGGCGCTTTGCAGCTCCTCGTTGGTGCTTTTGAGCTCTTCGAGGCTGCTTTCCATCTCCTC
>JAKONR010000047.1 GCA_022701825.1 Hymenobacteraceae bacterium
CTCAACCTATCGCCCATGCGCTACGGACCCATCGCCCCCGAGCTGTTTATCGAAAATCGCCGCCGCTTCCGCGAGCTGCTGCCGCCCCATTCGCTGGCCATTTTCAACGCCAACGACATTTTGCCCACCAACGCCGACGGCACGCTGGCCCTCAAGCAAAATACCGACTTATTTTACCTGAGCGGCGTCGACCAGGAAGAAACCATCCTCGTCATCAGCCCCGATGCCACGCTGCCCAAGTACCGCGAAATCCTGTTCGTGCGCGAAACCTCGGAGCTGATTCTGGTGTGGGAAGGCTATAAGCTGACCAAGGAAGAGGCGCGCCAGGTGTCGGGCATTCCGACCATTATGTGGCTCGACCAGTTCGAGACCGTGCTGCCGGCCCTCATGAACGAGGCTGAGTACGTGTACCTGAACGCCAACGAGCACATTCGCTCGGTGGTGGAAGTTGAGACCCGCGACGCGCGCTTTATCAAGGACTTGCAGCGCCGCTACCCGCTGCACCAGTACCGCCGCGCCGCCCGCCTCACGCACCAGCTGCGAGCTATCAAGAGCCCCGAGGAAATCCGACTCATGCGCCGCGCCTGCGAAATCACGGGCAACGCGTTTCGGCGCCTTTTGGGCTTCGTGCAGCCCGGCGTGTGGGAATACGAGGTCGAAGCCGAGATTTTGCACGAGTTTGTGCGCTCGGGCTCGCGCGGGCCGGCCTACACCAGCATCATCGGCAGCGGCGAAAGCGCCACCATCCTGCACTACATCTCCAACGACCGCCAGTGCCAGGACGGCGACGTGCTGCTGATGGACTTCGGTGCCGAATACGCCAACTATGCCGCCGACCTCACGCGCAGTATCCCGGTTAATGGCACGTTTTCGCCGCGCCAGCGCCAGGTGTACGAGGCCGTATTGCGCGTTTTCCGCTTCTGCGAAAGCCGCTTGGTGCCCGGCCACTCCATCGAAGACTACCACAAAGAAGTGGGCGACACGATGGAGCAGGAGCTCATCAAGCTCGACCTGCTGAACGCCAGCGACGTCAAAAACCAGGACCCCGACGCGCCGCTCTACAAGAAGTATTTCCCGCACGGCACCAGCCACTACCTCGGCCTCGACGTGCACGACGTGGGCTTCAAGTACGGCAAGTTTGAAGCGAACATGGTGTATACCATCGAGCCGGGCATCTATATCCGCGAAGAAAAGCTGGGTGTCCGCCTCGAAAACGACTTCTTGCTCACGGCTACCGGCAATGAGGACCTGATGGCCAACATTCCCATCGAGCTGGCCGATATCGAGCGGTTGATGAAGCGGTAACTCAGTAGTAGCGCGAAGCTCTGCTTCGCGCTACTACTGAATGGCTGCTGGCCTACGGCCGCCGAAACAGCATCAAATGCTGCTGCGGCAGGGTTTCGCGCACCTCCACAAATTCCAGCCCCACGGCGCTCATTTCCTTTTTAGCCTGCGCCACGGTCATTTTATGAATGGGTTTGATGGGCACGTTGGGGTCTTCGGCGCGGTACTCTACCAGCGCGAGGCGGCCGGTGCGGGGCCGCAGCGCGTTGCGAATGGCGCGGCCCATTTCGCGCGGGTGGTCAAACTCGTGGTAGGCATCCACCAGTAGTACCACGTCAACGCCGCTGGCGGGCAGGCGCGGGTCGGTGGTGGTGCCCAAAACGGGCTTTACGTTGGGCAACTTGTTTTTTTCCTTGCGCTGGGTTAGCTCAGCTATCATTTCGGGCTGAATGTCCTCGGCCAGCACCTGGCCTTTGGGCACGAGCGGCGCGATGCGGAAGGAAAAAAAGCCCGTACCCGCGCCCAGGTCGGCCACCACGTCGGTGGGCTTCAGCTGCAATTCTTTGAGTAGCAAGTCGGTGCCTTCCTCTTCGCGGCGGTCGGAGCGCTCGAGCCAGTCGGCCCCCTCGTGGCCCATCACGTGGGCAATCTGGCGGCCCAGGTAGTAGCGGCCGATGCCGCTGGGGTCGCGGGGCGGGCGGGTTTCGTAGCCCGCCGTGTCGGGCGTCTGGCCCGAGGGCAGGTCGGAGCGTACGAAAGCCTGCGAGGCTACGTTAGACTCCAGCGGGAGCTGAGTGCAAGCGCTGGCCACGGCCGTAGCCGCCATTAGCCCTATCACAACGGCTTTTTTCATACGTAATCGGTAACCTGAACTGACTTTGAAAATTACTGGCCCAACAGTACCAAGCGCCGGAGCGTTCAGCACGGGGGCGGTAACGAGCGGCTTGGGCAATAGCAATATTAAGTAGAACAATGCCTGGACAAGGCAGCCAAATTACTCTCGGCAACGTAGGGAGCCCTACTTTTCTTACCCTCTTCCCCTTTTTTCACCTTATGAAAAATCTATCGCTCGCACTCGGTCGTGCTACACTGTTCTTGGCCACGGCTTTGTCGCTCGGGGCTTGCAGCCGCACCACCTACACGCCGCTTTCGCAGGCAGCGGCCCAGCCCGCCAGCACCGCCGTAGCCCAGGCGCCCTATGTGCCCGTGGCCGCCGAAGCCTCGGCTACCGTAGTAGCTGCGGCTCCGGCGGCGCCCACCGCAGCGGCGCAGCCAGCTGCGGCCGCGCCAGAAGCAGCCGCAGTGGCCGCTCCGATAGTGGCGGCCCCTGCCATGGCGGCGGCGCCGCAAGTCAAGGCGGCGGCCCCAAAACTTAACCTGGGGCAGCGCCTGGCGCTGCGCGCAGTGGCCAAGAAGTTAGACAAGCTGACCAGCAAAATGCCGCAGCTCAAGCAGCAAGATGCTAGTGCCGCCCGCGGTGGCCTCGACAGCAACCTGCGCAGCGCCATTCTCTTTGGCCTGGTCGGGCTTATCCTGACGCTTTTTGGCGGGGTAAGCAGCATTTTTTACGTAGTCGGCACCATCTTGATTATCATTGGCTTGGTGTTCCTGGTGCTGTGGCTGCTCGACCAAGCCTAGCCAGCGGCAAGCGCGGCGACGCTTCCGTTTAGCCGGCCTGCGCAATTTGCTTCGGCTAGCGCGGCAGCGTGCTTCATGGGCTGGTGCCGTGCTATCGATGGTAAACACAAAAGCCCTCTTGACCATATGGCCAAGAGGGCTTTTGTATTCATTGCCAGGGTTTGGAGGAGCCAAAATAGTGGCTGGCCGCGGCTTAATCGAGGTCGGGGGTCGCGCCGCCGTTCTGGCGGCGCTCGCGCATCTGCGCTCGGCGCTCGGTCATTAGCTGCTGGTACTTAGCGTACTGGTCGGCGGTGAGCACGGCCTGGAGCTGACCGTTGAATTTATCGCGGCCGGCGCGCATGGCCTGGCCCATGGCGCGGCGGTTACTCCCCGCGTTTTGGATGGCCGTTTGCGTTTCCTGGCGCTGGGCAGCCATCAGCTGCTGCACTTTAGCTTGCTGGTCGGCGGTCAGGTTCAGCTCCCTGGCCAGGCGCTGGGCCTGGGCTTCGGCTTGCTGCTCGGGGGTGCGCATGGCCCCGCCGCGGCCATTTAGGGGAGCAGTTTGGGCCTGGGCGGCGGGCGTGGTTTGGGCCTGGGCGGCCGAGGTCAGGGCCAGCGCGGCCAACAGAAAAAAGGCAGTTTTCATGGATTTAGAAAAAATTAAGTAGCCGTTGGAGGCCGGCCGGGACCGAAGGTTTAAGCTGAGCTCGGTGGGTTTCACCCGCTCAGCAGCCTAGGCTTTCGACTTGCCGCCGTGCTTGCCGCCTTTGTGGTGGCGCTCCTGCTTCATGGCTAGGAGTTTGCTGTACTGGTCGGGCTTGAGCACCGCTTGCAGCTGCGCCTGGTACTTGGCGTGGCCGGCTTTCATCGCCTCATGGCGGGTTTTGCGCTGGTCGGCGGTGGGGTACTGCTCTTTTAGGGCCTTGGCCTCCTGGGCCTGGGCTAGCAGTATCTGGCGCACGCGGGGCTGCTGCTCGGCGCTGAGGTCCAGCTTTTTGGTGAGCATGGCAGTGTGGCGGTCGGCGCGCTGCTCGGGCGTTTTGGCCTGGTGGTCGCCTTTTTTGTGGTCGCCCAGGCGGTGCACGCGGTGGGTGGGCAGCTGGGTAGTAGTGGCCGGGGCCTGGGCAAAGCTGGCGGTAGCGAAGGCCATAGCAGCCAGCAAAAACAAAGACTTTTTCATAACGAATAAAAAGCGGAAGGAGGGAAGAAAAGCCGGAAGCGCGGCCGCGCCGTTTGCGGATGCCAGGGTAGTTACAAGGAGCGGGCCAAGCCCGCGGGCAGGCACAAAAAAGCCCTTTTCAGGCGCTGAAAAGGGCTTTTTTATCGACGGAAACGATGGTTTCCGGTTACGGCCGTCATGCTGAGCGCAGCGAAGTCGAAGCATCTCTATCGGTGAACTAACTGTTACGCTTTATGACGCTCGCAGCGAAGCGATGCTTCGACTCCGCTACGCATGACGACTGTGGCCGGAAGCTATGACCTAATGAGCCGTAGTGTGCAGCTGGCCGATGCGGGCGGCCTTGTACTGCTGGTACTGCGCGTACTGCGCCGGCGTGAGCACCTTCTGAATCAGCTCCTCTGACTTGGCCCGGTCGAAGGCCATCGCAGTTTGCAGGCCGGCGGGGTCGCCTTGGTGGGCGGTGCGGTCGGCGTCCATGTGCTGGCGCGTGAGTAGCAATACCTGGCGCAGGCGCGTCTGCTGGTCGGGCGTGAGGCTCAGCTCCTGGGCCATGCGCTTGACCTGGCTGGCCACGGCGGCCTGTACGGCGGGGGTAGGGGGCGGCGTGGTTTGGGCACGGGCGCCGACGGCCGTCAGGCCTAGCAGGGCCAGGAAGATAACGGGCTTTTTCATAACCTAAACTGGAAGAAAAATAAGGAAAAAAGGGCAGGTAATCACCAGGCAATAGCTGGGCCAATAGGCCGCTCGCCTACAAGTTTACGCACCGCGCCCGGCCCGGCCAACGCGGCGCGGGCCGGCCAAGCTGCGTCAGTCGCGAAGTTTCGCGTATTTTCGGCCCGCCGTGCTGTACCCCAGCATTACCTAAACGCTAACCATTCCTTACTTATTCCCTCTCCCAAACTTCTACTTCATGCCGAGTATTTTTGCTAAAAAACCGCTGGCCCAGCTCCTGGGCGAAGCCAACTCGACCGGGCACGGCGCGCTCAAGCGCACGCTGGGCGCGGGCAACCTCGTGGCCCTGGGCGTGGGCGCCATCATTGGGGCGGGCCTGTTTGTGCGCACAGCGGCGGCGGCGGCGCAGGCCTCGGGGCCGGGCGTCACGCTGGCCTTCATTTTGGCCGCGTTTGGCTGCGTGTTTGCCGGGCTGTGCTACGCCGAGTTTGCGGCCATGATTCCGATTGCCGGCTCGGCCTACACCTACGCCTACACCACCATGGGCGAGTTTGTGGCCTGGGTTATCGGCTGGGCGCTCATCATGGAGTACGCGCTGGGCGCGGCCACCGTATCCATTGCCTGGAGCGAGTATTTGAACAAGCTTTTGGAGGTTTTCGGGACGAGTATACCCTATAATCTCAGCCACTCGCCCTTCGAGTCGGCCGTGATAAACGGCGTAACCGAGCACGGCCTCGTCAACCTGCCGGCCCTGCTTATCATCGTGATGCTGAGTTTGTTGCTAGTAAAAGGCACCCAGGAATCGGCGTTGTTCAACGCCGTTATCGTGGTGCTCAAAACCCTCATCGTAGTGGTTTTCATCGCCGTGGGCTGGCAGTTCATCAACCCCAGCAACCACACGCCCTACCTCATTCCGGCCGATGCCGTGGTGAAAAACGCGGCCGGCGAAGCCGTCCGCACCTACGAAGGCTTTTTCAAGCACGGCTGGGGCGGCATCAT
>JAKONR010000058.1 GCA_022701825.1 Hymenobacteraceae bacterium
AGGCCTTTTTGGCCCCCGGCCAGGTTGCGCCGGTAAAAAGCGTTCGACTCCTCGGCCGTCGAAAAGCCCGCGTACTGCCGCACCGTCCAGGGGCTTACGGTGTACATGCTGGCATACGGCCCGCGCAGATAAGGCGCGATGCCCGCCCCAAAACCCAGGTGCGGCAGGTGCGCCGCATCGGCGGCCGTGTACACGGCGGGGCCGGTGGCAGGGTAGTCTGCGGGCTTGGCGGCGGGTGGGAGGGAGGCCGCGTCGTAGGCGATGGAGGAGAAGTCGGGGCGCATCTTGTCAATTATCAATTATCAATGAGCAATTATCAGCGCGTTTGTCATGCTGAGCGAAGCGTAGCGAAGTCGAAGCATCTCTACCGCATCGCCGAACTGTTTGGATGAAGCGGTAGAGATGCTTCGGCTCCGCTTTGCTGCGCTCAGCATGACGAACGTTCTTAACAATCTGCTAAAATTTACCGCCCTTGCAGCCGCGCCAGCACTTCTTCGGTGTGGTGCCCTTCCACCACAAACTCCTTGAAGCCGAACACCCGCACGGCTTCCAGCAGGGTGGCTAGGTCGGAGTTTACCAAGGAAGGCACCTCGAAGACGTGGCCCACCGGCACCTGCTGCACCACCCGCGCCAGGTGGTCGAACTGCGCGGGCGTGGCGTACATGAGGGTGGCGGCGTCGGGCTTGGAGAAGAGGACGGAGTACGAGTCGGGCGCGATGTCGGGCATGGGCGGCTGGCCGGTTTGGCCGGGGTGCAGCAGGTGCCAAAAAGCCTCCGCAATGTCTTCGTTTACGCGGGCGTTGCCGAGCAGCACCAGCGTGGCTTGCTTGTCCTGGTTGGCGCGGCGCTCGAAGTGCAGGGCTGTGGCCAGGCGCAGCACCTCGCTGGGGTAGGTAGCGCGGGTGGTGTCGAAGTCGCGCGAGCGCAGCAGCTGCTTGGGCTGGAAGTCAAATTTCTCCTGGGCGTTTTGGAAGCGATTGGTGCCCACCACCACATCCTGGCTGGTGGCGATGCGCTTAAACTTATCGAGGCCCGCCCGACTAATGGCTTCCATGGCCTGCGCCCGGGCTTCGAGCATCCCGCCCTTAGCTTCGAGGGCCTGAAACTCGGCCCAGGCAGCGCGGGCCAACTCGTCGGTCAGGGTTTCGATAAAGTAGGAGCCCGCCGCTGGGTCGGCCACCCAGTCGAGGTGCGCCTCTTCGAGCAGCATCAGCGGCTGGTTGCGGGCCAGGCGGGCGCTGAACTCGTTGGGCGCCTGGTAAAGGCAGTCGAAGGCCGCCACTTGCATAGAATCGGCTCCGCCCAGGATGGCGCTCATGGCTTCGGTGGTGTGGCGCAGCAGGTTGGTGTGCGGGTCGAGGGTGGTCTGGTTCCAGGTTGAGGTGTTGGCGTGGATGGGCAGCGCCGCCGCGCCCACCACGGGCAGGCCGTAGGCGTGCAGCAGCGTGGCCCACAGCCGGCGGGTGGCGCGCAGCCGCGCTATTTCGGGAAAGTAGCTGGGGCCGATGCCCACGTCGAGGTGAAAGTTATTGGCTACGTCGGCGGCGGTGAGGCCGCTGGCCTCGTCGGGCAGGTGCGTGAGCATGGCCGCTGCCGTGTTCAGGCTAAACGCCAGCTGCTGGGTGAGCGTGGCGCCCCGGTTGCCAAAAAACGTTCCGTTCACGGCCAGCACCGGGAAGGCGGGCCAGTCGCGAGCCAGCTCCAGGCAGCGCCGCAGCGTGGCCCGAAAAGCACCCATTTCGGCCCCCTCGGGCACGGTGGCGGGCATAAAGCGCAGGAAGCCGCGCAGCGGCTCGCCGGCGCTGGCCTCGCGCAATTGCTCCAGCAATTGGTCGGGGCACTGCTGCACCGAGTAGCCCACCCAGGTGCTACCCAGCGGCAGGCGCTCGGCCAGCTCGGCCGCGGCAAACGTGCCCGCCTGCTTGTTCAAAATAAAATGCACGCCGCCCGCGCCGCGCGCCAGCGCATCCACGGCCTGCTCTATCTGGAGGCGGCCATCGGTATCGGGCGGCACGGTGAGGGCCACCACGTTGCGGCAGGGCGCGGGGCGGGGCGGCAGGGGCGGGGGCGGCCCACCGAGGGCCGTGAGGGCCTCGCGGTGGTAAAACGGCTCGGCCACCAGGCCGTCGGGCAGCGTCCAGCGCAGGCTGGCCGGGTCGGTACCTTTCAGCTCGCGGGCCAGCTGGGCCTGCCACTGCGCCGTGGTCACGGGCGAAAATTCGGGAAAAGAAACGGCTGGGGTGGGAGCGGAAGCGGAGTTCGTCATACAGCAGGAGCAAGGGCCGGGCTAGCGGCTACTAGCCCAGCCCGGCCGAAAGATACCGTGCTGCCCACGTACGCCGGCCGCACGCTAGGTTAGAAGAGCGGCTATACCTTTGCTGGATTCTAAGTATCAAGACCTTTTTGGGGCCATTAAAATACCATGCCTCCAGCCGGGGCCTGGTATACCGCTTAGCCTGGCCGGCCAGGCTAGGCAGAGGTTTGGGACTGCCTAAGGCGTGGCAACGTTCTGTCAACCTCCGTTGAGTATGGTGTGGCCTGCTTGCCTTGCTTGGTTTTTGGCTGCGTCAGAAAATAAGCGAGGCGATTTGATAATGAAATAAGTACTTAACTGACTTGCTTAAAATAGATTATGGCCAAGAATTTACTCGCTGTCTTATTGTTGGGTGCCGCTAGCCTGCTGGGTGCCGAGGCGCAGGCGCAGGGCCGGTTTCGGCCGGGCTACGTGGTGCGGCTGAGCGGCGATACGCTGCGCGGGCAGGTGCAGCAGCGCGGGACTATTCGGGCGGCGACGGCTTGCACGTTCCGGCCGTCGGCCACGGCCGAGCCTACCGAGTACCGCCCGGCCGAGCTGCGGGCTTATGGCTTTACGGGAGGCGACTTTTACGAGGCGCGCGTGGTAGAGCGGCTGCAGCGCAAGCGCGAAGTGGTGCTGCGTACCTTGTTTCTGAGCGTGCTGGTGCGGGGCAAGGCGCAGCTTTATAGCTTCCGCGACAAAGACGACCTGAACCACTTTTACCTGGCTACCTCGCCCGACTCGGTGGCAGAGCTGCAGCAGGTGCGCGCGGCAGTGCCCAGCACCAACCAAGACCAGATTGTGTACGAAGACCAGTATCCGTTTCGGGCGGTGCTGGCCGAGGCGTTTCGCGACTGCCCCGCCGTGCAGCACCTGCTGCCCGGCCTCGTGCTGAGCGAGGGCGACCTGCGCCGGGTAGTAGCCCGCTACAATGCCTGCGTGGCGGGGCCCGCCGCTTCGCCGCCCGCTACTACGCCCGTTCGGCAGCGGTCGAAGGCCAGCTTTGGCGTAGTAGGCGGCCTGCAAAATGACCGCGCGAATTTCGAGTCCAGCTCCAGCTTAAGCAACGGCGAGTTTAAGGGGTCGGCCCGGCCCTTCGGGGGGGTATTCGTGGTGCTCAACACGCCGGCGCTCAATCATCATTTGTCGCTGCGGCTCGATGCGCTCTACGAGCGCCTGCGCTACCAGTCCAAGTACGTGTATGGCAAGAACACGGAAACGCCCACTACGCAGCAGGTTACGTTCAACCTGGATTACCTGCGCCTACCGCTGCAAGCGCGCTACAGCTTTCTGCACCGCCGCGTTACGCCTTACCTCATGGTGGGCATCAGCTACAACTACCTGCTGGCCTACGAGGCCCCTACCCATACCGAGTTTACGGTAGTCAACGTAGTGTATGCTTCTGACCGGCCGGTCCTCAACGATAGCAACGTATCGCGCAGCGACTTTGGCTTGCTTGGGGGTGTCGGCGTCACGGCGGCCGTGCTGGGCGGGCGGGCGCTAGGCCTGGAGGTGCAGGCGCAGCGCAGTTCGGGCTTCGTCAGCCGGGCCTCCATGGTTACGCGCCTGGGGGCTCTGCTCAGCCTCACGCTTACCAAGTAGCCGCTGCCAGCGTGGCTGGCCCCGTACCTTTGCATAACCCGGCCATTCGCGTTGGCCGGGTTATTTTGTTGGTACCATGCGTTTGACCCGTTCGCTACCGGCCAGCCTGCTTGTGCTGGCCTTTGCCGCCGCCTGCCAGCGCGGCCCGCTCCAGGCCACGGCCCACTTGCCGGCTACCTCTACCAGCCAGCCCGTGGGCCGCGACATCGTGCCCGATGCCGGGGCCGAGGCCCTCATCCAGCCCTACCACGACCAAGTACTGGCCCAGATGCAGGAGGTGCTGGGCGTGGCCCCGGTGGCCCTGAGCAAAAATCCCGGCGAAAACCTCATCGTCAACTTCGTGGCCGACTTGCAGCGCACCGCCGCCGCGCAGGCCCTGCACCAGCCCATCGCGCTGGGCGTGATGACCAACGGCGGCATGCGCTCGCCGCTGCCCGCCGGACCCATCACCCTCGGCAACGTGTTCGAGCTCATGCCCTTCGAGAATGAGCTGGTAGTAGTAGATGCCCCCGGCCCCGTGGTGCAGCAGCTTTTCAACTACGCCGCGCCCGTGCGCATGGCCGTGTCGGGGGCGACCTATACCGTCGATGCCGAGAAGCATCCGCAAAATATCCTCATCGGCGGCCAGCCCTTCGACCCGGCCAAAACTTACCCTATCGCCATGTCGGACTACCTGGCGGGCGGCGGCGATAATATGCTTTTCCTGCGCGGCGTGCCCGAGCGCAGCACCGGCCTGCTGCTGCGCTCGGCCATCGCCGACCACATCCGGGCGCTGACCAAGGCCGGCCAGCCGGTTACGGCCAAGGTTGAGGGGCGGGTGCGATAATACCTAAAGTATCAGTCATGCTGAGCGCAGCGGAGCCGAAGCATCTCTACCACTTCGTTGCTGGCGTCAGGAGTTAGTTCACCACCCGAGATGCTTCGACTCCGCTGCGCTGCGCTCAGCATGACTGATATATTGATTTAAACTAAATTATAGCTATGCACTCCCGCCGTTCCTTCCTCCAAAAAACCGCCCTCGGCACCGTCGGCCTCAGCCTGCTCGGCCCCAGCCTCATCGCCGAGGCCGCCGCCGGCCCGGCCCGGCTCACCATTCTGCACACCAATGACATGCACTCGCGCATCGAGCCCTTTCCCGAGAGTGCGCCGCAGTGGGCGGGCCTTGGGGGCATGGCCCGGCGCGAGGCGCTCATCGACAGCGTGCGGCGGCAAGAGCCCAACGTGCTGCTGCTCGACTCGGGCGATATCTGGCAGGGCACGCCTTATTTCAATTTTTTTCAGGGCGAGCTGGAGTACAAGTTGATGTCGCGGATGAAGTACGACGCCAGTACCTTCGGCAACCACGACTTCGACAACGGCCTCGGTGGCCTGCAAAAGCAGCTGCCCAATGCCGGCTTCCCGTTTCTTATTGCCAACTACGACTTCGGCGGTACACCGCTAGCCGGTCGTTTTCAGCCTTATAAGGTGTTTGAGAAGGGTGGCGCGCGCATTGGCGTGTTTGGCCTGGGCATCGAGCTGCGGGGCCTAGTAGCCGACAAAAACTTTGGGGCCACCCAGTACCTCGACCCCGTGGCAGTGGCCAAAGCCCAGGTGCAGCAGCTGCGCCAAAACGAGCGCTGCGATATGGTTATTTGCCTTTCGCACCTCGGCTATAAGTACGA
>JAKONR010000064.1 GCA_022701825.1 Hymenobacteraceae bacterium
GAGCGCGGCGCAGCATCTCTGCCGCTTCGTTGCTGGCGTTAGGAGTTAGTATTGAGGTAGAGATGCTTCGACTCCGCTGCGCTGCGCTCAGCATGACGGAATTAAAAACGGCCTTTTCACCGAAAAGCCAATTTATTCCAAATGTATTCTAAATCGGCTGGCTACTTCGCCTCAGTCTTTGGGCTCGCAGTTAGTAAGCCCTCACTTTTCTACCCATTCCCACCCCGCCCATGCTGTCCCTCCTCGGATTTTTGATGATATGTACATTCATGTACCTCATCATGTCGAAGCGCATGTTTGCCATGACGGCGCTCATCCTCATCCCCATTCTGTTTGCGCTCATTGGCGGGTTTCGGGCCGAAATCGGGGACATGATGCTCGAAGGCGTGAAGAAAATCGCGCCCACCGGCGTGATGCTGATTTTCGCCATCATGTACTTCGGCATCATGACCGATGCGGGATTGTTTGACCCCATCGTGGGCAAAATCCTGCAAGTAGTGGGCGGCGACCCGCTCAAGGTGGTCATTGGCACCGCTATTCTGGCCCTGTCGGTGTCGCTCGACGGCGACGGCACCACCACCTACATCATCGTGGTGGCGGCCATGCTGCCTTTGTATAGGCGCCTGAAAATGAACCCGCTCATTCTCACGGCCACCGCTTTTTTGTCGAGCGCCGTGATGAATATCCTGCCCTGGGGCGGCCCCACGGCCCGCGTGCTCTCGGCCCTGCACCTCGATAGTAACCAAGTATTTACGCCCCTCATTCCGGCGATGGTAGTAGCGGCGGGCTGGGTTTTGTTCGTGGCCTACATCTTCGGCAAGCGCGAGCGCAAGCGCCTGGGCATCGTAGTTATCACCGAAGATGCCGACGAACTGGTGGCCGAGGCCAACCACGAAGACGTAAGCCTGCGCCGCCCCAAGCTACTGTGGCTCAATGTCCTGCTGACCCTGGCGCTGCTCGTGGGCTTGTTTATGGACGTGATGCCGCTGGCGGTGCTCTTCATGACGGCCTTCGCCCTGGGGATGCTCATCAACTACCCGCGCCTGGGCGAGCAGCGCAACCGCCTCAACGCCCACGCCGGCAACGCCATGATAGTGGCGGGCATGGTGTTCGCGGCGGGCATTTTCACCGGCATTTTGGCCGGCACCAAGATGGTCGATGCCATGTCGCAAACCATCGTCACGCTGATACCCAATTCGTTGGGGCCGCACCTGCCCATCCTCACCGGCATCACCAGCGCGCCCTTCACCTTCTTCATGAGCAACGATGCCTACTACTTCGGCATCCTGCCGCTCGTGACCAAGGCCGCCACCCAGTTTGGCGTGACCGTGGAGGCCATGGGCCGCGCCTCGCTGCTGGGCCAGTCGGTGCACTTGCTGAGTCCGCTGGTGCCCAGCACCTACCTGCTGGCCGGCCTGGCCGGCGTCGATTTTGGCGACCACCAGCGCTTCACCCTCAAGTGGGCCTGCGGCACCGTGCTCGTGATGCTGGTGGTGTGCCTGATTCTGGGCGTGGTACCGGTCTGATGTTAGGCTGTTAGCTGCTGGCTGCTAGCTGTTGGCTTTTCATGGCTAGCTGGCTAATAGCTAGTAGCCAAAAGCCAATAGCTACTTCTTAAATCCCACCCAATCTTCTCATTCCCAATGAAAAAGCTACTATTCTTTTTCGCCTGCCTGCTGCTGCTCGCCACCGCTGCCCAGGCCCAACGCAACCGCGCCGCCTACAACGGCTGGCTGCAATACACAGGTACCTACGCCCTCAACGAGCGTTTTGACCTCAACCTTGGCGCGCAGTACCGCAGCTACAGTGGCCTCACCGACAAGCGCCTGCTGCTGGGCCTGGGCCTGCTACAATACAACCTCAAGAAAGTGCCGCTCTCGGTGGGCGCGGGCTACATGCATCTGCAACTCCAGCCCTACACCACGGCCGACCAGGTCGAGAAATTCGACAATCGCGAAAACCGGCTGTACCAGCAAGTTATTTCAACCCAGAAGTTTAACCGCGCCCGTCTCATTCACCGCTACCGCGTGGAGGAGCGCTGGACGGCCACCGGCTTCCGGCTGCGCTTCCGCTACCTGGCTTCGCTGCGCCTGCCGCTGGGCCCCAAAACCGACCTCAACCCCAAGTGGTATCTGGCCCTGAAAGATGAAATCCGCATCAGCGACCAGCCCAATCCCTTCGACAGCAACCGCGTGTGGGGCGGCGTGGGCTACATTCTGAATAAGAATCTGGGCGGCGAGCTGCTCTGGATGACCCAATTTGACGGCGGCCAAAACCGCTCTAACTACGTGGCTTTCATCCTGCGCCACGATTTTGGCTGGTCGGCCGACCACCCCGAGCGCCGCGTGCGCTTCCTGCCCCAGTAATTTTACGGCCTTATCCTTCTTGCATGAATCAACACATCCAGCAAATACTCGACCAGCCGCTGGCCGCGCTAGCCATCGTGGGCAACCTGGTTATCATCGAAAGCCTGCTTTCGGTCGATAACGCGGCCGTGCTCGCCACGATGGTCGGCGACCTGCCGCCCGAGCAGCGCAAAAAAGCCCTCCGCTACGGCATTTTTGGGGCGTATGTGTTTCGGGGCGTGTGCCTGGTATTTGCGTCGTTTCTCATCAATTTCTGGTACCTCAAGCCCCTGGGCGGCCTCTACTTGCTCTACCTCGTCTGGGACCACTTCCGGGCCGGCCCCGCCGAGGGCGAGGAGAATATTGAGAAGGAAAAGAGCTGGCTCTATAAAAACACGCTCGGCCTGTTCGGCAAGTTTTGGGCCACCGTGGCGCTGATTGAGCTCATGGATTTGGCTTTCAGCATCGACAACGTGTTCGCCGTGGTCGCCTTTACCAATAACCTGATTCTCATTATTGCGGGCGTGTTCATCGGCATTCTGGCCATGCGGCTGGTGGCGCAGGCCTTCGTGCTGCTCATGGGCAAGTACCCATTTCTCGAAACGGCGGCCTTCGTAGTCATCGGCATTCTGGGCCTCAAGCTGCTGCTCTCACTCTTCGAGCACTTTCAGCCCGCTAGCCCGGTTACCGCCTTTTTAAAGAGCGAGGCCGCCGACGTAGGCCTGACGGTGCTCACGGTGGCCGTGTTTCTGGTACCCTGGGCCACGTCGGCGCTCTTCAACTACCCGCAGCGCACGGGCGTGCGGTAGGCCCTTAAAGCAAAAGCGCCCGGCGAATAATTCGCCGGGCGCTTTTGCTTTAAGCCAGGGCCGTGGCCTTAAAATCGGCCATGATGCTGTCGATGGCCAGGTATTTCTCGGCGTAGGCGCGGGCGTTGGCCACCACGGCCTGGTTGTCTTCCAAAATGGCCTGCCGAATGCCCTCATTCAGCGCCGCCTGGTCTTCGGCCGCCACCAGCAGCCCCATGCGGTGTTCCGACACCAACTCGTGCAGCGACGACTCTTCGGTGGCCGTGATGAGCGCCAGCCCGCCCACGGCCAGGATGGTCGTCAGCTTCGAGGGCATCACGAGGTCGCTGGCGTTGGCTTTCTGGATGACCAGGTGTACGTCGGCCATGTTCAGAAACTGGTTGAACTTCTCGAACGGCTGCAAGGGCAGAAAATCCACGTTGGTGAGGCCCAGGCCGGCCGCCAGGTCTTGCAGCTTCTGCTTGTACGGCCCCGAGCCGCAGATAACGAACCGCACTTCCGGGTGCGCCCGGAAGGTGTCGGCGGCTTGCAAAATTGCCTCCAGGCCCTGCTTTTCGCCAATGGCGCCCGAGTACAGTACCACCTTATCGGTGGCCTTGAAGCCAAAAATCTCCTTGAGCGCGCCCCGGTTTTCGAGCGGGTAAAACAGGTTGGTATCGGCCCAGTTGGGGAACGAGTACACCGGCTTGCCGGCCTTGTCGGAGATGCGGCGCAGCATCCCCGGCGAGATGCTGCTTACTATATCGGCCTTGCGCAGGATGTAGCGCTCGACTTTGAACAGCAGATTCACCAGCGCCGGCGATTTTATCATGCCCAAGTCGCGGGCCGCCTCAATTTGCAGGTCCTGAATGTGGTACATAAACTTCGCCTTGCGCACGGCCTTGTACACCAGCCCCAGCAGCCCCAGCTGAAACGACGGTGCGACCACGAAGACAGTATCGATTTTGCGGCCCGGCAGCAGCTGCACCAGCTTGAAGCTGGCCGTCAGCAGAAAGGAAAAGTCCAGCAGGATGCGTTTCAGGCCCGAGGGGTTGGCGGGCACGTAGAGCGGGCAGCGGTGGGTGGTGATGCTGCCGCCCGAGGCAAACGTTTGGTGCTCCGTCTTGTACCAGTGGCGGTCGGCGTAGTAGCTGCCCTGTACCTTCCACTGTGGGTAGTAGGGGTAGGCCGTGATAACGGTGCAGGCCGTGCCGTGGCGGGCTAGCCAGTCTATCATCTCGCCGCTGTACTTGCCGATGCCCGTCGGCTCGGGCGCGTAGTTATAGCCGATTAGTAAAATACTTTTGCTCATAAGGCTGTGGGTGCGGCAAGCGACTTAGCTAGGCGGCGTTTTGGGCCGGTTGCAGCTCGCGCAGGCGGCAGTATATCTGCGTGAAGTACGCCGCCTTGAGCAGCGAAAATGCCAGCCCGCGCGAGCCGTCGCGGAAGCCGCCGAGCAGGAAAAAGCTGCCGCAGAAATACGCCGGCCCAATAAACACGCTCCGCATCAGGCGGTACTTGAGGCGCTGCTTCCAGGTCCAGTTTTTGGCCGCCGCCGAGCTGGCCGTTTGCAGAAAGCGGGCGGTTTCCCAGTTGGCGTACTCGTTGTGCTTGTGCATGTAGTGCCCAATGCCCCGAAAGTCCTGGTGGTCAATCTTGTGGTTGATAACGCCCACCTTGCCCGTGAGCACCGGGTGCTCGTGCACCTCCATGTCGAGCTTGCTCCACTGGTCTTCGTCGATGCGCTCGTACTCGCCCGCGCCAACCCGAAACAAGGCCAGCTTGCGCATAGGGTAGCCGCCCTTCAACTGCTTGCCCAAAAAGTACACCGTGTAGCTCAGCCAAAAGCCCGCGTACTCGTCGCCCTGCGCCAAGGCGGTGCGCAGCTCGGCCTTAAACTCGTCGGTCAGGTACTCATCGGCATCCAGAAACAGCACCCATTTGGTGGTGGGCGGGTGGTTGCGCAGGTACCAGTTGCGCTTTTTAGGAAACTTACCGTCCCACACAAAATTTACCACCTCGGCCCCGAGCGACTCGGCCACGGCCACCGTGTCGTCGGTGCTGCCCGAGTCGATAACCACGATGTGCCGCGCCAAATCCGGGCCGATGGCCCCGATGCAGCCGGGCAGGTTTTGGGCCTCATTCCGCACCGGAATCGCAATAGTTAAATCAAGCGGAGAAGGCATTCAGCTAACAACTAAATAAATACTAGGTATAGGTAGAGCTTTCGAGGTAGGCCAAGCCAAGCTTATTTGGCCGGGTTGCCCTTCACGGTAGCGTAAGGAGCCACGTTTTTGGTGACCACGCTGCACGCGCCCACCACGGCGTGCTCGCCCACCGTCACGCCCAGCATCACGAAGGCCCGCGCCCCGATAAAGGCGTGCGCCCCGATGTGGATGGGAGCGGTAATGAGGTTCAGGGCGGGCTGGTCGAAGGCGTGGGTGCCGGTGCAGAGGTAGACTTCCTGGGCCACGGTGGCGTGCTCGCCTATCTCAATGGGGCCCAGCGTGTAAGCATTAGTGCGGTCGCCGAGCGCCGCCCGGTCGTGCATGGTCAGGTTCCACGGAATCTGGATGCGGGCGCGCTGGTGCACAAACGGTTGCCCGTGCATAGTGGCCCCAAACAAACGCAGCCAGCCCACGCGCCAGCGATTGGCGGGCTTGGGCGTCCAGGAACAAAAAATTAGCCAGCAGTACTCCCAGAGCACCATTTTGACGCGCTGCGCGGCCGTCCAGGGGCTGGTATAAGAACTGGTTTGAGCGTGGATTTTCATAGCAAAAAGCGTTAAATAAGCGGGCTACTTGGCCGGAAAGGCGCGGGCAAACTCCGCGAGAAACTGCGCGGCAATAACCGCGATGGAGTGGGTCTGGCGCACTTCCAGCGCCCGCTGGGCCAGGGCCATGCGCAGCGAAGCATCGGTTTGCACGCGGGCAATGGCCTCGGCCAGTAGCTCGACCGCCCGCGCATCGCGGTGGTCGAAAATCAAGCCATTGTGCTCGTGGCGAATAAAATCGTGGAAGCAGGCCAGGTTGGAAACGATGGGCGTGCAGCCCCAGGCCATGGCTTCGAGCGGGGCCAAGCCGAAGGTTTCGCCCTGCTCGGCTACCGACGGGTACACGAACACGGCCGCCTCGGCGTAGTACTGGTTGAGGGCGGCCATGTCGTATACCGGACCAGTAAACTCGACGTTGGCCGGCCCGGCCAGCTGCTTGAGTTCTTCCAGGTAAGCCGGGCCGCCGCCGCCGGCCCCCGTTTCGTAAGGCCCTACCAGCTGGAGCTTCCAGGCCGCGGGCAGCTGCCGAAAGGCCTTAATAAGCAAATCCAGGCCCTTTTCGGGGTGAATGCGCCCCGTGTACAGCAGCACTGGCTGCTTGGCGGCCAGGTCCAGCGTGGGCGGCGCCTGAAACGGCAGCGGGTTGGGCACCATAATCACGCGCGGGTGCTGGGCGGCGGGTAGCTCCTGCCGGATGGCGTCGGCCACCGGCGTCGAGTTGGCGCGCAGGCGGGCCGCCGCGCCGTAGAGCTTCATCTGGCCCTTGGGCATCCGGGCCACGTCCGGAATGCAGCGGCGGCGCAGGGCCGCCGGCAGCAGCAGCGGCGCCCAGAACGTGTTGGTTACTACTACGTCCGAGTCGGCCGGCACGGCGTGGCGGGCGCGCAGGGTGTACAAAAAATCCAGCCACTTGAGCGTGATGCCCGACGCGGGCGTGTCGTAGCCCGCCACGCGCTTGTGCAGCACGCCGTCTATCCATTCTTCATCGGGCAGGTCGGCGTAGCTGCGCGATACCTGCACCACCTCGTGGCCCTGCCGCACAAAATCCTTGCCCAGCGCAAACCACATTTTTTCCACTGCCCCTCCCAAAAGCGGCGGGACCGGTAGAAAGGCACCTTGTAAAATCGTGATTTTCATAATCGGGCAAAGATTTTAACAGCGCAGACTGTTAAGATAGGGCGGCTAATAGCTTGGCAGTGGCGGATTTCACCGCAAAGTTATTGCTGTACACCTGCCGCGCGCGCTGCCCCATAGCCTGCTGGTCGGCCGGGGCCATATTGGTCCAGGCAGCCAGCAGTTGCTGCGTGCCGGCCAGGGTGTCGGGCGCTACCAGGCCGCCCTCACCGGCCGCGATTTCCTGGCAGATATTAACCTGGTCGGAAATCAGCACCGGCTTGCCGCAGGCCAGCGCCTCGGCCACCGCGATGCCAAAGTTTTCCTGGTGGCTGGGCAGCACAAAGGCCTCGCAGCCATAAAAAGCGCCCCATTTGGCATCGCCGCTGAGCATGCCAGGAAAGAAAACGGTGGGTACCCCGGCGGCCAGCTGCTGCATTTGCTGGCCATACGGCGTGTCGAGGCCGGGGCCGGCCACCACCAGCGCCGGCAGGGTAGCTGGGCTGGCCGCCGCCAGCTGCGTATAGGCCCGCAAGAGTAGGTCGACACCTTTTTTATCGTGCAGGCGGCTCAGAAACAGTAAGTAAGGCCGGCCGGCCAGCTCCGGGCAACGCGCCTGAAAGGCCGCCCGCATGGCCGGCACGTAGGCCGGGGGCTCTTCCACGCCCAAGCTCACAATGCGCTCCTGGCGCGGGCGGTAGGCGGGGAAGGGCTCGTGGGCGAGGCGGCGCTCGGTTTCGCAGGTGAACAGCAGGCCCGTGGCCTGGTTAACGACCGTTTTCTCGATAAGCTGCCAGTAGAGCTGGTTGCGCAGGGCCTTGATGCGCCGGCCCTCGGCCCGCTGAAAATAGGGGTCCAGCATGCCGTGCGGCATCACAAAAACCCGCGGCGCCACGGCGGCCGGATGGCCCAGTAGGCGCTGCATGGCCCGGCGCACGGCGTAGCTGGGGTACTGCCACAGACCGTGCAAAATCACCCCATCGTAAAGGGGCAAGTTATTTGACAGCCAGGGAATAAGCTGGGCCGAATAGCCCCACGAGCTGCGGCCCGGCCCCAGCGCGTGCACCGGAAACGGGTCGGCCGCCTCGGCGCTCCAGGCGGCATCGGGGGCGTCGAGGGTCGTTACCTCGTTAGCGACGCCCTGCTCGGCTAGGCCGGCTATCATCGTGCGAACGGCCTGGCACACGCCGCCCTGCTGCGGGTCGAGGCTGGCAACTACGTGGAGCAGCTTCATGAGCGAACAGGGGCGGGCACCAGCCGGCGGTAAATGGCTTCTATCTCGTCCAGCGCCGCGTCCGACTCAAACTGGCTGGCATTTTGGCGGCCCGCCGTCACGGTGGCCTGCCGCTCGGCCGGGCTCAGGGCCACTACGCGCTGAATCACCTGCGCCCCGACCGCCGCCCAGGCGGCGGCCCCGGTAGCCGGCTGGCGCGGGATGTAAAACGCGGCTTTGCCGCCCACCTCCGTCATGGGTGCTTCCTCGGTGGTGAGCACCGGGCAGCCGGCAGCCATAGCCTCGGCTATCGGCCAGCCAAAACCCTCGGCCAGCGAGGGAAACAGGAAGAGCGTAGCCCCAGCGTAAGCTAGACGCACCAGCTCGTCGCTAATGCCGCTCAGCAAGTGAATATCATCCTTATAAGGCGACTGCTCGCGGCGGCTCAGCAGCACCTCGTTCGGCGCTTCGCCAATGAGTAGCAGCGGTAGCTTGGCCCCGCCTAGCGCGCGCCAGGCGTCGTAGAGCTCGATGCAGCCCAGGCGGTTTTTGTACCACTGGTTGCCACCCACGTGCAGCAGGTAGCCGGCCGCTAGCTCCAGGCCCGTGCCCTGGCCCACGCGGCGGCGGGCATCGGCCGGGTCGTGCGGCGTAAAGAGGGGATTCAGGCCATTGTACACCACCTCCGACGTAGCCGGCGGGGCCGGCAAAAACTGGTGCAAATTCTCGCGAGTGGTGCGCGAAACCGAGATAAAGTGCTTGCCCTGCTGGTAGCCCCGCCGGATGTAAGCTTGATACTGCTGGCCCGACCAGCCGGTCGGGTTTTCGGCGATGCGGCCCAGGGCCGAGTGCTGCGCCAGAAAATCGTGGCAGTGAATGATGTGCGGCCGGTTGGCCACCAGCGGCACCCACGGCCCCAGCGCTTGGTCGGTAAATACGAACAGCGTATCGGGCGGGCACTGCTTGAGGCGCTGCTTCACGCTGCGCGGAAACAGCACGTACTGGTCGAGGTAGCCCAGCCACTTCTTGAGCGGGCCGGCGGCCGACAGCTTATACGCCACTGGCTCGGGGCCCCACTGCGCCACCTGGTGGCCGCGCGCCGCCATGCCCGCCGCCAGGTAGTTGGCGAAGCGGGGCATACTCTGCGAGCCGAGAAAGGTGGGGTGCGTAAAAAAAACTATATTCACCGGATAGCGGGTTGGTTGGCGGTCGGTTTTACCAGCGTGCCCAGGCTTTTGGCCACGGTGTCGTAGCTGTACTCGCGCACGATGGTAGCCGAGGCCACGGTTTCGGTCAAGTCGTTGTCAAGCAAGACTTGCTTGAGCTTTTGGGCTAGGTCGTCCACGTCGCCCACCCGGAAGGTGTAGCCGTTCGAGCCCGGCTGCACCAGGTCGCCCGAGCAGCCCGACAGGTCGGAGAGCACCAGCGGCAGGTTGAAATTCATGGCCTCGTTTACCGACAAGCCCCAGGTTTCGCCCAGGCCCGAGCACAGCACAAACACGTCGCCAATGGCGTAGTACTCCGGTATTTTGGACTGGTTGACGAAGCCCGTCAGCACCACGTTTTTGAGCGCTTTGGCCGCGATAAAGGCTTCCATTTCGGGCCGCAGCTCGCCCTCACCCACCAGGATGAGCCACAGGTTGGGATTATTCAGCTTGGCAAAGGCGTGCAGCACGTCCAGCGGCCGCTTCTTTTCGATGTACTTGGCCGAGAAGACGAGCACCTTGGCCGTGGCCGGAATACCGTGCTGCTGCCGCAGCTCTTGCTTGGTGGGCAGCAGCGCCTGCGCCTCGCGCGAGAAGCGCTGGTTATCGACCGAGTAGGGGCAGAAGAGCAGCTGGCGGTCGGGAATGCCGAAACTCTTGTAAAAGAGGCGATTTTGGGTGCCGATGTACAGGAAGTAGTCGATGCGCGGAAACAGGATATACTTCAGGCCGAAGTTCTTAAGCTTCTGCTTGAAACCGGTTTTTAGCTTTTCCTGGCTCAGGGGCATTTCGCAGCGCAGGCACACGGTGTGGCCGCAAAGCTTGCCCAGCATCAGTACGAAAAACAGCGTGAAGTAGTGCCAGCCGTGCACCACGAACACCGATTTGGGCTCCTTGAACATGGCGCGCAGCAGGTCCATGTTAATCATCGAGAAGAAGCCGTCTTCGGGCGATTTCTGCGAGCTGTTGCGGAAAAAGCGCGACTCGTAGCCCTCCAGCAGCGGCACGTCCCACTTTATCTGCACCCCAAACTCCTGGTCGAAGCTGCCCTTGAGCGAGCCCTCCGAGCAGTACCAGCAGCTGGTCGGCACGCCCAGCTCGTTCAGGCGCTTGTACATGGGCGCGAAGTACTGAATGGGGTGCGAGTTGACAAATATTAGCTTATCCTTCATGAAGTGCTAGCTTAGGTTTTTTAGCGCTGAGCCGCTGGTACTGATATAGGCTGTGCAAGGAAAGGATGATGCCGATGGCCAGCCACCACCAGATGGACAGCGGTGGCTGCATGCCCAACTGCGCCACCAGGCCGTGGATGAGCACGTAGGCCAACGGCACCGAGGCCGCCGCCGCCAGCGTCTGGTCTTTAATAGCATACCAGAGCCGGAAACACAGCGCAATCATCATCAGCCGGAAGCCATACCAGAGAAAAGCCAGGTAGAGGCCACCCTCCCAGAAAGTGGTCGACACGTCGCCCTCCGTCCAGTAGCCGGTATTGCGGATGTTGGCCGCGTAGCTGCTGAGCTGGTTGGCGCCGTTGCTCATGATGCCCAGGCCATTGCCCAGCACCATGGCTGGTACATCCTGGTCCCAAAACCAGGTGGTCCATTCCGTAAAGCCATTGCCAATGCGGCCCGCTACCTTTTCGTTGTTGGTGGCCGCGCCCGCGCCCGCGTCGTCGGACGAGCGCTCCTCGTAGGCCGAAAAATATTGTGGCTGGGCCACGCGCAGCGCCCCCAGGCTAAAGATGGCCACGCCGATAATGACCAAGCCCTTCGACAAAAACCACTGCGGGCGCTTGATGCTGATGAGCGCCATGCCCACGGCCAGCGTGCCACCGCAGCCCAGCACCGCCGTGCGGCCCCCGGTTACAAAAGCGCTGACCGCCAGCATGAGCAGCAGCACGCCGTAGATGAAGGGCTTGATAATCTTGCCGATTTTAGAGTCGAAGGCCGGCTGAATGAAGAAGCTGGTGGCCAGCAAAAACGCCTCGGCGTTGAGAAACCAGGAGTACTGCGCGGTAAATGAAAACGTGGAGCCCACGCGCAAGTAGCCCGCCGCCGAAAACGCTTCGAGCGACTCGCCCCCGATGCTGGTATTGAGCCAGTGGCTGGCGGGCAGCGCGTTTTGGAGCAGGGCCACCACGGTGGTGGGCACCAGCAGTAGCGCCGCAAAAAACAGGAAGCGCCGAAAAGCCTCCGTTTCGCGCAGGGGAAACGACATCACCACCAGCCCCGCGATAACGGCGTAGAGCAGGTACTGCTTGAAGGCGAAAAAGGCCAGAATCGGGTCTTTGAAGCCCGTGAAGTACAGCAGCGGGATGAATAAGAAGGCCATCTTGACCCAGGTGCTTTTCAGGCTGACCAGCGCCGAGGGCAGGTGCGATTTCCAGAGCACGGCGATGCTGGCAATGCACAGCAGGTCCTTCATGAAAAATATTACCATGCTCAGGGGCAGTAATAGTTTCCGCAGGATGCCTTCGAACACCATCACCGTCATGAGCGCATAGAGCAGCTTGCGGCACTGGTCCGATACTTTGCGCTGGCTAATGAGGATGTGCATGAGCGTGCACGCCGTAGAGCGCGCTTACAAGGTTGTGGCCGGTTTGCTGCCAGCCGTCGAGGCTGTCGGCCTTGGCGAAGGAAGCCGCGCTGAGTTGGTGCAGCACGTCGGGGTTGTCGGCCAGGTGCTGCAGTTTCTGCAAAATAGCGTCGCTGCTGCAAATGGGTACGATGTAGCCTTCCTGGCCATCGGTGAACAGGTCGGTGGCCCCGGTGTTGGTGGTGGCCACGATAGGCAGGCCAAACGAGAGCGCCTCGCCCAGCACCAGCGCCAGTCCTTCCTCGATGGAAGGCAGGCAAAACACGCTCGCCGATTGGTAGGCCCGCGTCAGCTCGTCGCCCTTGAGCGAGCCGGTGAGCTCCACGCCGGGCGGAATGAGGATGCCGGCCAGGGCCCCATCGTGGGCGTCGGGGCCCACCAGCAGCAGGCGCTTTTTGGGGTGCTGCAAGCGGGTAAAGGCGTCGAGCAAATACCGGATGCCCTTGCGCACCGACAAGCTGCCCACGTACAGCACCGTAAACGCGTCGGCGTCCTTGGCCGCGGCGGGCGCGGACCCGGCCAAGCTCATTTTGTCGAAGCCAAAAGGCACCTTCAAGAGCTTGTGCGACGGGAAGCCCTGCTCCAGAAAGCTGTTGCGGACAAAGTCGGAGGGCAGCAGAATGTAGTCGGCCTCGGCGTACTCTTGCAGCCGTCGCTCCTTTTCGTACACCGGAAACGGCTCCCACGGCAAGCCAGCGCGCTCGTGCTCTTCGCGCAGGATGTCCTCCTGGTACGAGACGTGGCTGTTGACGGCCTCCACGATGCTGATGGCCCCGTGGCGCTGGCCGTAGCGGCTGCTGCGCAGGCCGCTGCCGTTGTAGAACAAGAAGATGTCGCAGTCCTTCACGTACTTGCGGCAGGCGTAGTCCTGGGCCGCCTTCGACATGTAGGCCAGCCAGTTGCTGACCTTGGCCGGCGCCTTAGCCTTGAGGCTGGCGATGTAAACGGTCTGCACGTAGTCAGCGTGGTGGGTTTTGGCGGCCAGCTCGGCCGGCACCTTGGCGCGCGGGCTAATGCGCGGAAACCCGCTGATAAAGGCATGCAGGTGCCCCGCCTCTTGCAAGGCGGCCGCATAGCGGTAATGGTGGCCCCGATTGGGCGCGGTATAAACTACTCGCATGAGAAAGCCAGCTAAGCTATTTGGTTAGCAGGGCTTTGGCCGCCTGCTTGGCCTTGTTGAGCACCCCATTCGGCACGTCTATCAGCCCGCCGAGGCCGCTCTTGTACAAAAAAGCGTAGAGCTTCACGCGCGGTGTGGCCGACATCTGGTACAGGGCGGCCTCCACCTCGTCTTTTTCGGCCGGCGTGTACAAGCTCCATTGCAGGCAGTCGGCGTGGGTGCAGGCAAACTGCTCTTTCTTCTTTTCGAGCGGCGCCAGGCTCCAGCCGCGCTTGGCGAAGGAACTGCGCAAAGGCTCGTCGAAGATAATGCGTAAGCCGTTGATTTCATTGAGCTTGCGGCGCTGCCGCACGTTGCCTGCGTCGGCCCACACCCGGTAGCACGACAGCACTTCCTGCGTGTAGGCATTGCCGAAGCCGGCATTGGCAATTTCCACCGACAGGTAAAAATCTTCCCCAAAATGCACGCGCGACGTGATGAAGCCCGCCGCCTCCAGGGCCGTTTTGCGAAACATAATGATGTTGGCCGCTACTTGATAGCCGTTGCACGAGGCGCGCAGCGCCTCTGGGCTCGTCAGGAAGCCGGTGGGCCGGTACAGCCGCCGCACCTTGCCTTCGCGGCCGTCGCCATCAATCTCGCGCACCGAGCCATGCGCGTAGCCCGCCTCGGGGTACTGCCGCAGCAGGCCCGATAGCGTTTCCACGTAGCGGGGCAGCAGGTAGTCGTCGGAGTCGAGCTTGACGATAAACTCGTACTGCGCGGTTTGCAGGCAGGTGTTGGTATTCTTCACCATGCCCAGGTTTTGGGGCTGGTGAATGACGCGCAGAATGTCAAATTCCTGACTCAGCCGGTCGAGGATGGCGCGCGACTCGTCGGTGCTGCAGTCGTTGGAAACAATAACTTCGTCGGGCCTTACGGATTGCTCCATAACGCTGCGTATGCATTGCTCCAGGTAAGGGCCCTGGTTATAGGTCGGAATGCAAACTGAGATAGGCATAGCTAGCGTAGTGATAATAAGTCGCGTTCAAAAATCCGGGCCACGGCGGGCAGCGTATGGGCGAAGGCTACGGTGGGCCGCTCGGCCAGCAGCTGGGGCAGCTCGGCCAGCCGGTAGGTGCCCGGCATCATCGGCACCGGCGGCAGGTTTTTGAGCAGCAGGCGGCGCCCGATGCACAGCACGGGCAGGTCGTGCAGCAGCATGGCGGCCACGGTGCCGTTTTTCTCCAGCATCTCGGGCGAGCCGGTCGACACGCCAAAATCGGCGCCGGCCAGCAGCGCCGAAATTTCCGAGGGCGATAGCTCGCCAAAAACCTGATGTTTAACGTTTCTCTCTTTTAAAATTGGAAGGTGATGGTCTAATTCCTGGCCGTTGCGGCCAGCGTAAATAAATTCAAAGGCATTAAGGTCGTGGTGGTAGAAGCCTTTTAGGGCTTCAATCAGCTCTACCAGCTTGGCTTCTGGGTGCAGCCCCCCGAAGAAAATAAACCGGGTAGGGCGCACGGTGCCAAGCTCGTTTTGGTAAAGATAGCTACCACCAGGGGCTACTGCTACCCGGCCGATGTTTGAGAATAAGGGTAATTTGGCTACCTGCTGCCCAGCTTTAGTGAGCTGGGCGAAATAAAGACTGCACTGCGTATGGATGAGCTTAGGCTTGAGCTGCGCAATCAGGCCCTTGACCAGCTCCTTCTGCACGCGGCCCCATACTTTGTGTTTCAGCGTATCGTTGGTGGCCATGCCCACCCACAGCTCATGAAACATAAGGTGCCAGCTGCGGCCTTGCCCCAGCTTGGCCAGCAGCGGCGCCAGCCCAAAAGGCAGCCCTTTGGGGTGAAACGAGAACAGCACAAATTGCAGGCTGAGCACGTCGGGGTTGGCAGCGTCGAGCCAGGTTTTGGCGTGGGCCAGGCGCTGCGCCAGGGGCCAGGCGGCGGGCAGGCGCAGCGCGGGCAGCGGGGTAGCGCCGGCCTCGGCGGGCTGCGCCTGCTCGGTGGCTTCCGTCACGGAGGGGTCGTTGAGGGCGACCAGCACGGCCGAGTGGCCCAGCGGAAGCAGCTGGCCCGCCAGCTTGCGCGTGTAGTCGCCCACGCCATCGCGCCCGGGCTCGAGGCAGCCGCAGAGAAAAGCTATTTTCATGAAGAGTCGCGTTGGCCAATCTTGCGGGCCGGAATACCGGCCCATATTTCGCGGGGCCCGATGGACTTGGTAACTACCGCGCCGGCCGCCACGATGGCGCCGTCGCCGATTTCGATGCCCTTCAGCACCACCACGTTGCAGCCCAGCCATACGTCTTGGCCAAGGCGGATGGGCTTTTCGGGGCCGGGTTGGTTGCGCATCAGCTCGCCCAACTCCGTGCCGTGGTCGTGGTCTATAAAGCGGCAGCCCGAGGCGATGAGCGAGTTGTCGCCAATCGCCACCTCGCAGCGGGCATTAAACTCGCAGCCTGCGCCGATAAACACGTCGTTGCCAATTTTGATGGTGGGGCCGGGCCGCCAAATGCCGTCAAACTTAAAATAGATGTCGTGCTCCAGGTTGCAGTTGGTGCCGAGGGCTACTTGGTGCGGCCAGGTCACGCGCAGGCGCGGCAGCACGGTGCCGCGGCCCACCTGCATACCCAGCGCCGAGTAGCCGAGGCCGCGCAGCCAGCCGCGCAGTCGAGCCAGGTAGCGAAAGCGCAGCACGAAGCCACCTTGCTGAAGCAAATAAGACATGGCAGGAGGGTTTTAGGCGACCGCGTGGCGGTGAAAAACGGTTTGCAGCACGGCATCGAGCTGCCGTTGGTAGTTGCCCCACTGCAGTTGCAGCGTGCGCTCGTGGCCTTGGCGCGACATGCTTTCGCGCAGCGCGTCGTTGTCAATCAGCTTCTTCACGGCCGCGTACACGTGCTCCGTGTCGGGCTTGTCGAGCACGATGGCTTCGGTGCCGTTGGCCACGTTGGTAGCAAAGCCCGTTTGGCCCGACACCACGGCGCAGCCGCAGAACATAGCCTCGGCAATCACCAGCCCAAAGCTCTCGTGCACGGATGGGAACACGAAAATCGACGATTCGCTATACAGCCGAATCATTTCTTCCTTGCTTTCCACCAGCGGGAAGGTTTCGATGCGGCCGAGCAGCGCGGCCGGAAACTCGTCGGCCGCGTTAAACTTATCACCCGTGCCGATGATGCGCAGCGTGTACTCGGGGTACTGTTCCAGCAGGCGCGGAATGGCCTCTTTTACGGCCTGCGTGCCCTTGCGCGGTATCCAGGTGCCGCAATACACGATGATGGGCTTGCGCACAATCGCGGTGGCGGGCTGGTAGTTGAAGAAAACCTCCGGCAGGCAAGGCTCGATGAAGTGAATTTTCTTGGGGTCGATGCCGATACTTTCTACCGCAAAATCGCGGTCGTATTTCGAGAGCGTGATGATGGCGTCGACGTTGTCGTAGCAGTACTTGAAAATCCACGACTGGTCGAAGTTGTACCACTTCAGCTCGCCGGTGGCTTCTACCATTTCCTTCATGCGGTAGTCCACGTGCACCTCCAGGCCGTTGGAGTGCAGAATAACCGGCATTTTCAGCTTCAGCACCTGCTTGAGTACGTACACGGCCAGGGCGCTTTCGGCCCCGTAGAAAATAACCAAATCGTAACCAGCCACCCGCTCGCGGTGGGCGTATATCCACTTGGCAATGCCCAGCGTGAGGCGATAATTGCGCGCGCGGTTGCGCCAGGAGGGCATAAACTCCAGCTCGTCGGGCGGTATCATATCGACCTGGTGGCCAAGAGCGACCAGTGATTTTGCCGTATTGACGATGATGTAGCCCGAGCCCTGCGACTCAACTACGGGAGAATTACTGAGGACAAGAATTTTCATAACTAACTACTAGGCAAAATTTTATGGCAAGGTAGCGTGCAGAAGTCGAATAGCCACCTGCTTGCCTGCTTAGCGCCGGCCGTAAAAGCGCCCAATCAGCGCCGCCAGCTTAATGGCGAACTGCCGCTGCTTGACCAGCCCGCTGGGCTGGGTGCTGATGAGGCTATTGGCCACCCGCCAGTAGTCGCGGTCGGCGGGCCGGGGGGCCTGCCCGGCCAGGGCCAGGCGCAGGGGCTCGCGGTCCCAGGGTTTGGGCGAGCCCAGGGCGTGCGTCATGAGGGGGGCGCCCGGCAAAAAGGCCATGCCTTCCTTGCCCACGTAGCTGGCGTTGCCGTCTTCCCAGGCCTCGATGGTGGCGTTCATGGCATCCTGGTCGGTTTTGCCGAAGGGCGCGAATGGCAACGGTATCGTGCCCATAAACGACGACTTGGCCAGCCCGCCAATGGCGGGCGCCATCACCTCCTGCACCCGCTGCCACAGGGTCAGAAAAGAGCGGTTTTGGGCACTCACGCCCACAAAGCCGGAGTTGGCATACGTAGCCTCTTTAAAGCTCAGGGCAATGCCACGCTCGCCGAAGTAGCGGCGCCACTTCACGCGGATGGGGTGAAACTGGCCCAGCGGCGAGTTCACGTCTTCGCACACGGCAATGCCGGCGGCCACCCACTCCTCAAACAGCTCCCAAGGGGTCGACACCACGATGTCGGGGTCAAAATAGTACATGGCTTCAGCGGCACGGGCGGGGCCGTTCCAGAGCTGTAGCATGAAGTCGGGCTTGTGGTTGCTGAGGTGGTGCGAGGTGGTGAGGGGCAAGAAATGCAGCTGCAGGTCAGCCGTCACGGCCAGGGTGCGGCCGCCGGGCCAGGCCAGGGCCGGGTTTTCGGCCGCCGCCGCCGACCAGGTGGGCAGGTCGCCCTTGTAGCCCACGTAAATAGCTCCACGGTAGCCCTGCTCGTGCAAGGAGTTGACCAGGGCCGCTACGCCGTGGTGGTAGTGGCCTTCAAAAAGCGTACAGACACTCGTATTCATGGCAGCGCGACTAATCCCGGTTACGAATGAAGCGCGCGGGCGAGCCGGCCCACATCTGGTAGGGCGGCACCGATTTGTTCACCAGTGAGCCCGCGCCGATGACGCTGCCGTCGCCGATGGTAACGCCTTTGAGGATGATAGCCCCGGCCCCAATCCAGACATCGTTGCCGATGATAATCTCTTTGCCGAAAGTTGGCTGCTTATTGATGGGCATCGCCGGGTTAACCTCGTGGCTTACGTCGACGATGGTCGTGTTGGCGGCAATCATCGTGTCGTTGCCAATCGTGATGCTGGTTACGCAGTTCAGCTGGCTACACTCGCCAATAAAAACCCGGTCGCCCAGGCGGATATAATTGTCGGCAGAAAAAGGGCTGGCAATGTGAAAGCGCACCCGGTCTTCAATGACGCATTCGGCACCAATCTTGACATTCTTAGGCCACTTACAGCTGATTTTGCCGAGGCTGCCGCCCGCTTTTACTTCGAGGCCTGCTAGTTTAAGATAAGAGCGCCTAGCCGAAGAAATAAACGTGCGGACTGAATGGCGTAGTAAGGCAAAGTAAGGCTGCTTTTGCATAGAATTACCCTATGATTTACGATTAGAAACGCTAACGATAAAATAAACCAGTATCATAAAATACGCAATACCGGAATTGGCAATTGAAAACATAATGATATTCTTGACCTTGGATAAGTCAAGGAAAAAGAGTAGGACTACTTGGGCCAAGATATTAACCCCAATGTGCAGAATGGGCGGCAGAATCCAGCCCCGCGCTACCGACATCGAATACGTAATGCCGCCGGCCATACTCACGCAGCTGCTGATGGTCATTAGAATGACTTCGGTCGTGAGGTTGGCGTAGTTCTTACCGAGCAGTTGCAGGGCCAGCGACGGAAATACCGTGATAAAGCTGATGATAACGCCAGTCACGACGAATATCAGGAACTGTACCTGCATAAACCGGGTAAAAACCAGTTTCTTGTCGAAGGGCAAGCGGGCGAAGCGCGGAATTACCAGCGTAGAGCAAACAGTGCTGAACACGTTGAGTATCATGGTCAGCCGCCCCAGCGCGCCTACTTGCGCTACGGATTCGGTCGAGCCATAAAAGGAAATCAGCCAGATGGTAATCTGGCCGGATACACAGTAGTACAAAGCGCCGGGCAGCACGCGCTTTACAATGGGCAGAATTTCTTTCTGGATGGCCGCTACCGGCGGCTGCGACCAGCTGGCGTAGGCAGCAGACATCTTGCGCAGTTGCCGGTTGGCCAGGATTTGGGGCAGGCCGGCGCTGAGGATGGCGATAGACGCGAAAGGGAAGAAGAAGAGCGTGGCCACCATGAGCAGCAAGCGGCCCACGCTGGCGCCCACCTCTATTTTTTGCAGCGATTTGATATCCTGGTGCAGCCGGGGGGCGATTTCGAGCAAGGTGCCCGACAGTGCCGAGAAAAAGGCCGGAATCAGGGACGCGACGATGAGGCCCGAAAGCAGCCAGTTTTGGCTGTGGTGATACAGCAGATACAGCAGCACCGGCACCGCAAACAGCAGCACTACGGCCGCAAAGCGCTTGCGCAAATCGAGACCGGTGGCGATAACGGCCCCGAGCTGGTCTTCACTCTGCCACACTTTGCCGCCGAGGGTCATCACGCCGGTAGCAATGCCCCCGTCGGCGATAACCGTGATGGTCCCGAGCATGGTGTTGGCCAGGGTGTAGAGCGCGTACTCCTTGGTGGGCAGCAGGCGAATAACAAAAATCCCGCTGAGCAAGCTCAGGGCCTGAATGGCAATCTGGGCCGACCCGGTAATGGAAATCAGCTTGCCCCACTCGACGGCCCGGCTGTAGCTCGCGTGGCTCGTTATCCGCTTGGTTAATGCTTTCATACGTAAATAAGCCGCTGAAACAGTGGGCTGGTTGGCAGGCTATTACGCACGCACTTTGCTGTCTTGCGCGTAGCCGTAGCCATAGCCGTAGCCGTAGTTTTGGCCGTTCTGCTGCTTGGCGTCATTCATCACAATCATGAGGTTCTTCAGTGATTTCTGCCGGCTGGCATTGCGAATGATGTTGAGCTGCGATTTGAAGGTGAAGTTGTAGCGCACCACGTAAATGGTGTAATCGACGAGGCGATTCAGCGTGAGCGCTTCGGCGACCAGGCCCACGGGCGAGGTATCCAGGATGATGTAGTCGAAGCTGCGCTTGAGCTCCTGAATGAAGTGCGAAAACTTGGGCGTCATCAGCAACTCGGCGGGGCTGCTAGGCAAAAAACCCGCCGTAATAACGGAGAGGTTGGGGGCCTTGTCCGACGTTTTAATGATGTCGTCCAGGGTCAGGCCATCTTCCGTGAGGTAATCGCTGACGCCCGGCAACTCAGGTATTTCCATGTACGACGCTACCTTGGCGGCGCGCAGGTCCAGGTCAACCAAGACCACCCGCTTGGATGTCAGGGCCAGGCTAGCCGCGAAGTTGATGCTAAAGAACGTTTTACCTTCCCCGCTCATGCTGGATGTTACCATGAGCACGACGTTCTCTTTGTCGCCAATCACGAAATTCAGATTCGCCCGAACTAGGCGGAATATTTCCGTAACCGGGCTGCGGTTGCCTTTCGTAACGACGATTTTGTCCTTCTCCTTGGCGTGCACAATCTCACCGATGATGGGGGCGCCCGTGATAGACGTTACGTCCTGCTGCGTCTGCACCTTGTTGTTGAGCAAGCCCAGGCCGTAGATGCACAGGGCCGGTAGGCTCAGGCCAAAAAGCAGTGCCATCAGGTAGGTAGCCTGGCGGTTGGGGCTGATGGGGAAGTCGCCACCCATAGCGGAGTCGAGCACTCGCGCCGCCGAAACGGTAGCCGCCAGCGCCAGTGAGGTTTCCTCGCGCTTTTGGAGCAGGTAGGCATACACGTTGCGCTTGATTTCCTGCTGGCGGCTGATGTTGGCCAGCTCCCGCTCCTGCTGCGGCACCTGCCGAATCTTCGATTGAAACTGCCCGGAATTGCTTTGTAGCTGATTGCGCGTGATTTGGAGGCCGGTTTTGATGTTCTGAAGGCTCTCCAGAATTTTATCTTTCAGGTTAACTATCTCTTGGTTAGCATTCTGCATCAAAATGCTATTGGGCTGAATCGTGCGCAGCATCCGCTCGCGCTGCAGTTGCAACGCGTTGAAGCTGTTGATTAAGCTAATCAGCGTGCCATCCTTGATATCGAGGCTGCTCGGCACCGTCGAATACTCGCTGTTTGGCTGGCGCAGGTAGCGCTCAATTGATTCGAGCACGCTAAGCTGAATGGCTAGCTCAGACGACTGCTTGGTGTAAGTGCTTGCTTGCGCGGTATAATCGGTGGCTTGCGTAGCGATGTCCGTAATGCTGCGGCCGCTTTTGTATTGCTCTACGCCCCGCTCAACCTTCACGATGTCGTTGGTGAGGTAGCCGATGCGCTCGTCCAGAAACTTCAGGGTATTAGCCGCCATGGTGCTCTTATCCTCCACCGCCTCGCGGTTGTACACCTCCATCAGCTTATTGATAATGCTGCGGGCCCGCTCCGGAATCGGGTCCGTCAGGCTGATGCTGAGCACGCTGGTGTTCTTATTAACCAGCTGGATAGCGACGGCCCCATTGTAATAGCCCGCCACCTGCTTGGCATCCCGGATTTGAACAACAAACGTGTTATTGCTGACGGTTTTACCCGGAATCACTATCACCGAAAACGAGCCATACGGCATCGTAATCTGCTGGCCAAACTTATGGCTAGTAGTTTTTCCATTTGCCTCCGTCAAATCGAATAGGCTGTCGGCTTTCGGAGTTATCGTGAAGGACTGCCCTACGCTGGTAGAGTCCATTTTGGTAGACACAACTTTGAGAGGCAAATAGGTGCCATATACCTCAACGTCCTTTACGCGCCCTTTAACAAAATAAGCAATTGATAAATCCAGCTCGCTTACTACGCGCTCCATCAAGCCTTTCGACTTCAGAACCTCAATTTCGTTATCAATGCTCTGGTTAGACTTGAAGGAAGGTAAATCGCTCAGTGCCTCAACGTTGGAAAGACTCTGTCCATTTTTATCATCTTTGATAAGCATGGTGCTAAATACCCTGTACTGCGGTACCGCGTAGTAGCGCAGGTATAGGTGCGCAATACCCACTGAGATAATAACGCCGAGCAGAAATAAATACCAGTAGCGCGCGTATTTTAATAAAGCCGCTTTGATATCAACAGTCTCAGCTTCCTCAGGAGATACGTCAAATAATTCGGAAGTACTCATAGTGTAGCGGCAGGTTATGAATATAAGGTCTTTTAAGCAATTCTTCGGATAAAGGCTATCGGAAGAAAACAACTAAGAGGCTTAGGATAGAAACGGAAGCAGTCGCCAGTGACAAATAAAACGTGCTGGAACTACCCTGGAGCGCCTTAATCTTGGCTGGCTCTACATACACCACATCATTCTGCTGGAGATAAAAATCAGGGGAGTTCAAAATAGCTCTGCTGGCTAAATCAACTCTGGTTGCGGTGCGAACTCCGTTCTGCTCGCGTATAATCAGAATATTCTCGCGTTTGCCGTAAGGGGTGAGGTCGCCTGCCAGCCCGATTGCTTCCAGAATATTAACTCGCTCGCTAGGAACGAGAAACGTCGAAGGCTTATTTACTTCGCCAATAACCGTAATGCGAAAATTAAGAAACCGGATATTTACAATCGGATTCTTGATATTTTTCGTGATTTCAGCAGTCATTTTGGTAGTTGCCTGCTCTTTGGTAAGGCCCGCCAGCTGTATCTTGCCCAAAACCGGGAAATTGATAAAGCCATCTTTATCTACCAGATAGCCTTCGTTGGCCCGGCCGGTGCTGGTGGCCATGCCGCCCGCAGCAGCCCCACCGGTCGAAGGCAGTACACCACTGTTGAAAAGGACATTCGACTCCGGGTTCAAGCTACTCACAGTGATGCTTAGCTGGTCGTCCGGCTGAATCTTAGGTTCTACTTTATTTTTAATTTCCTCCGTATACTTACTCGTATTTTGTAAATCGTTGAAGTAAACTAGGTTTCTCGTAGAGCCGCAAGAACTTAGCAGGATGAGTACTGCCAAGCATAATAATTTATTAATCATGTTTTTCGGAATTCGAATTGGGTTGTTCTAAGCTAAGTCTGATTATTATTGAATGAATATTCAATAAATTTGCGTCATTGGACTATTTTAATTATAAATAGCCTTTAAATAACTAGCTGCTTGCGTAATTTTGCAAAAGACTATTAGTCAAGCAGTATTTAAACGCTAAGATAGCACCAATTATCTGCTGCTGCCTTAAGGAGTAATGGGTGACGATTTAACTCTTATTATAGTGCAGATTTTTATTGTTTAATCCCGATGTTTTCCGGACTTCGTATCGGTAGGAGGGCGGCTTATTGTTGCTCGGCGACCTACTAGCGCTCAGCGTGCTGAAGCCCAGACTTAAAATTGAGTGCGGCAATAAGGCGGCCCATAAGGGCATTTTGCTGGTGCTTTGATACCTGCTGCCCGGACGCTATTCGCTGCGCAGGCGGGTAGCCACTATAGATGGCTGAGCCGTGAGCAGGATAAGGCAGTGGCTCTGGGTGGGATAGCCAAGCACTGGTATGCGGCTCGTAAGTAGAGGCCCGCGCAAACCTGGGTGGCGGGCCGGGGCTAGGCGGCGTTGTGGCGGCTGTGCTAGCCCCGGTCCCAAAAGGCAACTTGTGAGGTAGCACGCTTGGGCTGCCTGCCACCGGTATCCGTTGGGCGTAGTTCCGTGCCTGGGATGGGGCGCGTTGGAAGTGGTTGGGCGGCGGCGATTGGAAATAGTACCTGCCCGCTGCCCGTGCTAGCTTTCTCCCAATACCAGCGGCCGTAGAAAAGAAATCCTTCTGACAATCAGAATAAACACTACGCAGGCTACGAATATCAATAAGGCAACTGCTAATTTATTTACTAAATCATAGTTGATAGTTTGATGAGTTTTTTCGAAGATGAATTCGAAGGCCTCCAGAAACATTACGTGGCTGAGGTAAATGCCATACGTAGCGGTCGTAATACTTTTCGTCCAGGTAGGCAGTGAAATAGCCGAGATATTCAGTGCAATGAGCAAGAGGCCAATACCACTGAGCGGTAGCGAAAATAAGTAGTCGTTTAGAAACTTGCTGCTAGTTATCCCTAAGCCGTAGACTACTATTGGTAAAATAAACAAGGCTATTCCCAGCAAGAGTAAGGATACGTGCTTGGTATTGCTTTTGATGAATGGCGCAATTAAAAAGCTAGCGGCGAGGTAAACGATGACGCATTTGGTGGGGGTTGTGCCAAAATACTGATGCCAATGCCCCCAAGCCAGGTAAGCCACGGGAATAGCAATGAGTAGCAAGCCGGCAAGGAGTTTAGTGCGGTGAGCTACTAAATAGATGCCCAGCGCCAGCAATTGCATGGCAAGTAATTCTGGCAGATAATACATATGCTCAGCACTCTCGCCATAGAGAAATATCCGAACCAGGTCTAGTGAATAAGGTTTACCTGATACAATGCTTTTAACCAGTAAAAGCGCCGTATAAACAAAAGACCAGGTTAAGAAGGGAATACCGATTCTCTTAAGAATCTTCGTGACAGTGCGCTGCACATCGACAGTTGGCGAAAGGCCGTTGACGAAATAGGTTAGCGCGGTAACAAAAAAGAAGGGAACGCAGAAATTCAGGAAAAATAGGCCCAGGCTTTCGGCGGCGGCGGTAGAGGAGTGGACGTGGATGATGACAACCCCCAAGCAGGCTATCGTCCGAACAAGGTCAATGGTCGCGTTTCGGGAAGACGACAAGGACGCCGGTCTGGCCAGTGGCTGGAGAGTTGGTGACATTGCAATTATGAGGCCGATATCTTATCGGAACGAAACAAAAATGAGAGGGCCTGCTGCTATTCTGAAGCAGAGATGCAATTCCTTTTCGGCTGCCGTAGCAACCAGGCGATAGCTAAAGCCTTTTGGACAAGCTTGTTATGGGCCTAAAAGGCGTTTTCGCTACCTCTTACCATCTGGTAGGCAGTCAGGGCAATAATTTTGACGTCCAGCGGGAGCGACCAGGTTTGTATGTAGTTGATGTCGGCGTTGACGCGGTTGACCATGGCCCCTATTTCCTTGGTTTCGCCGCGGTGGCCTTCTACCTGCGCCAGGCCCGTAATGCCGGGGCGCATGGCGTGGCGCAGCATGTAGTTGGTGATGATGCGCGAGTAGGTATCGGTGTGCTGCAGCATGTGGGGGCGGGGGCCAACTACGGACATGTCGCCCAGGAGCACGTTGATGAATTGCGGCAGCTCATCCAGGCTGGTCTTCCGCAGGAAAGCACCAGTTTTCGTAATGCGGCTATCGCCCCGGCTGGCTTGCTTATGGTTGGCGTCGGTGTTGACGTACATGCTGCGAAACTTGAAGCAGTAGAATGGAACTCCGTCTTTGCCGGTACGCAGTTGCTTGAAGAAAATGGGGCCCTTACTTTCAAGTTTAATCAGCACCGCAAGCAACGGTATCAGCCAGATTAGCACGCAGAGAGTCACCGCCAGCGCAAAGAAGATGTCAAACATCCGCTTGGAGGAGAAATCGCTTGAGGTATCGGCGTGTTGGGTAGATAATGTTGGGGACATACAGCTTTGATTTGTCTTAATTCAATAAAAAACTTCAGGCATGAGCTTGTACTCAATATTACTAGTTAGCATTTTAATATCAAAAATAACTTAGAATATTGCAATAAAACTGCTTTTCAACTGAGTTCTTCTGCCAGTCAAATCCAATTGCGCGGAGTGCCGACCCTAAAAAGTGGAGGTTGGAGCTGGTGCTAGCGAAAGTTGCGGAAGCACGACTTTCTGTGATTAATTATATTTTATGCAGCCTTTCCTGCTATTATACTCGACAACCTGCTTGTGATAACTGGCTGATTCGGTGCCCGCGCGGACATTATGCGTAACATAGCGAGTTCAATTACCAGGATGGGTGGCAGGCAGCCGTTTGCTTTAAATAGCACGGCTTTTTGGCAAGCATAAGGCAGCGCTTTAGGCTACTAGCAGGACGCGCCACTTGCGTCGAGCGTGCTGACCCGGCAGGCGAGGTGGAAGAAGCCCCAAGCAAGCACTTGGTCGGCTGCCAGTGGCCTTGGTGTTTGCTGGCGCCATCTGCACGGCATGAGGCGCGCGGCTGAGCTCAGCACAGCGTCTGCCATGCAGTGGGCAGTAGCAGCTGGTGCGCTGCTACGGGGTTGGCAGGGCGGTTTTATGGTCCTAACCAGCTTCACGGCTGGTTATTACGCAGGCAGGCCCCGGCTGCAGGGCAGCCGGGGCCTGGTACGCTGGTGCTACTGGCCGACGACTGCCTACACCAGCTCGGCTACTCGCAGATGCGCCAGCATGTCGTGCGTCATTTTGGGCAAATCGTACTCCGGCGCCCAGCCCCAATCGGCCCGCGCCGCCGAGTCGTCGATGCTAGCGGGCCACGAGTCGGCGATGGCCTGGCGGCCATCGGGCTTATAGGTAATTTGAAAATCAGGCATTTCCCGCTGAATGCTGGCGGCGATTTCGGCCGGCGAGAAGCTCATGGCGCCCAGGTTGTAGCTAGTGCGGACTTTGATGCGCTCGGCGGGCGCGTGCATGAGGTCGAGGGTAGCTTTGAGGGCGTCGGGCATGTACATCATGGGCAGGTACGTATCCTCCTTCAGAAAGCACTCGAAGCTCTCGCCCGCCACGGCCTTGTGGTAGATGTCCACGGCGTAGTCGGTGGTGCCGCCGCCGGGCAGGCTCTTGTAGCCGATGAGGCCGGGGTAGCGCAGGCTGCGCACGTCAAGGCCGTGGTGGCGGTGGTACCACTCGCACCACTGCTCGCCGGCCAGCTTGCTGATGCCGTACACCGTGTTAGGGTTCA
>JAKONR010000070.1 GCA_022701825.1 Hymenobacteraceae bacterium
TCACCGAGCCGGTGCCGTTTATCTACGAGCGGCTGGGCGAGAAATACCGCCATCTGCTGATTGACGAGTTTCAGGACACCTCCGTGTTGCAGTGGAACAACCTGCTGCCGCTGGTCGAAAACGCGGTCGGCAACGGCGGTCTCTCGCTGGCCGTGGGCGATGCCAAGCAGGCCATCTACCGCTGGCGCGGCGGCGAGCTAGAGCAGATTCTGCGCCTCTACCAGCGCGACACGGGCACGCTGGCCGCCCGCGCGCGCGACGTGGACATGCAGCGGCTGCTGAGCGAGCGCTACTACACCCTGCAGCAAAACCTGGAGCCTAAGTCGCTGGCGGTGAACTACCGGAGCGAGCCGGCGATTATCGGGTTTAATAACGAATTCTTTACCTATGTGCGGGAACGCAGCGTGGATGGCGAGCTAGTGGCAGGGATTTTTGAGGATGGGTTTCAGCAGGCGACCCCGAACGCGGGAACCTCACCTCCCGGCCCCCTCTCCAAAAAAGAGGGGGAGCCGACCGCTAACGAACGTCATCAAGCGTCAGGCTCCCCCCTCTTTTTTGGAGAGGGGGGCCGGGGGGGGGGAGGTTCCCCCGGCGGGCCACGTCGAACTCCTCTTCACCAACAAAGACGCCCCCGCCCGCCCCTACGCCCCCACCCTCGGCCAGTACCTGGCCGAGCCCCTGCCCGGCTACCCCGCCGAGGCGGTGCTCGACTACCCCGAAAGCACCTGCTACCTGGCGCTGCACCTCATCGAGCAGGCGCTGGCCGATGGCTACGCCCTGCGCGACGTGGCCATTTTGTGTCGCACGCGGCGGCACAGCCGGCTACTAGCCAAGTTCTTGAAGGAGCGCGGCTTTCCCATTATTTCGGCCGACTCGCTGGCCTTGCAGTTTGCCGAGGTGGTGAACTTGCTGGTGGCCACCATGCGGGTGCTGCACCAAAGCGCCGACACCCTGGCGCGGGCCGAAGCTTTGCTGCTGCTCGACAAGGTGGTGCGGCGGCTGCCCCCCACCCCGGCGCGGGCGCGCCACATCGCCGACGTAGCCAATGACAAGGAAAGCGGCCAGCCGTTCTTTGACGAGTTGCGCAGCCTGGGCTTTGACGTAGACGAGCACAAAACGGGCAATTTGGGGCTCTATGAACTGACCGAGAAGCTCATCGGCACGTTCGGGCTGCTGGGGGCCAACGAGGAAAGCGACTACCTGTTTCGCTTCCTCGATTTGACGTTGGAATACAGCCTGAAATACGGCAACAACCTGGGCAACTTCTTGGCTTACTGGGATGAGCGCAAGGGCGCGCTGAGCATCAACGCGCCGGGCGGCACCGATGCCGTCACCATCACGACGGTGCACAAGGCCAAGGGCCTGGCCTACGGCATCGTCATCGTGCCGTTTGCCGACTGGTCGCTGACGCCCATGCCCGGTGAGATGCTCTGGGGCCGCCTCGAAACGGCCGACAAGCCCCTGCCCGACTTGCCCGAAGTGGCCGTGGTGCGCCTTAATAAAACGCTGGAATTCACGCCGCTGGCCGCCCAGCGCCTCGAAGAGCAGGAAAAAACCCTGCTCGACGGCCTCAACACGCTCTACGTGGCCTTTACCCGGCCCCGGCACCGGCTCTACGTCATTAGCAAGAGCCCCGCCGAGCCCAAAAAGGCCGCCGCCGAGCTGCCCCTCAGCACCGCCGCCCCCGAGCCCGCCGCCCTGCAAGGCCCCGCCCGCGACGTGGCCGACCTGCTCGCCGGCTACCTGCGCCACCTCGGCCGCTGGCAGCCCGACACCACCAGCTTCATCCTCAACCAAGGCACCGCTAAGAAGCCAGCAGCTAACAGCCAACAGCTAACAGCCAGTAATTTCCCCCTCGTCAACCTCACCTCCACCGACTGGCACGAGCGCCTCAAGCTGCGCCGCCACGCCACCACGGTGTTCGACTTTGACGAGCAGGAGGCGCAGGGCGAGCTCAACCGCAAGCTGCACTACGCCCTGCGGCGGCTACTCTCGGCCGCCGACCTGCCCCGCGTGCTACGGCAGCTTACGGCTGAGGGCTTCATCAACCAGCCCGAAAAGCCCGCGCTGGAAAGCCGCCTGCAAGCCCTGCTGGCCGATGCCCGCCTGGCCCCCTACTTCGCCGAAGGCCTGGCCGTGGAAACCGAGCGCCCCATCCTCATCGGCGGGCACACGCACCGCGCCTACAAGCCCGACCGCCTCGTATTTGGCGCGGGTGCCAGCCGCGCCACGCAGTCGGTCACCATGCTCGATTTTAAGCTGCCGCCGCCCCAGGAAAAGGACAAAACCCGCCTGCGCGAGTACGCCCACCTGTTTCGCGAGCTGGGCTACGTGGAGGTGCGCGGGCTGCTTTACTACTTCGGTACGGGCGAGGTAGTGGAGGTGTAGCGGGGAAGTTTCTAGTACGCTGGAACGGTGCAGAAACGCAATAGTTGGAGTCTGGCGTCTGGGTACGCTAACCAAACGCCAGACTCCAACTATTGCGTTTCTAAATCTTTGCGCTAGCTCCCGGCCGCTTCTGCCTTTTTCACGGTCAGGTAGTTCACGAAGGCGCTGTATATGCTTTAACACCGCATTCCACAATCCATTTCGCAAGTCATCATCCATCGTATCAACCTGGATAATATCTTTCGAAGCACGCTTGCCGATACGTGCGGAGAATCTCATGAGAAGAAGGTACGAAGTGGTTTTCTGCCAGCAAAGATGCGGTAAAGCACTCCGCTACCACCGGCAACCCCTGCCCCCGGCAGCGGCGGCCCCGCACCCGCCTCGGCGGCCGGTGCCACCTGCGGCGCGGGGCCCGCACTGCCGGGGCATCTCAGCCTCAGCCGGGCGCGGGCCCCACACTCGCCTTTGCAACGCGCGCAAGGCCGGGTGCGGGGCCCGCGCCGCCCGCGCACCATGCGCACAGCCGGGTGCGGGCTTTGGGTGCCAACTGGGTAGCTAAGCCTTTGGAAATACGGGAAAAAGCCCGCACCTTTCGGCCAGCTTTGGCCGCGCTACGGCCGGGGTAACCGCTTATTTTTTTCCTCCTATCCAATGTCGCCTACCCCCGCCGCCCCCAACCCCGAAAAGCCGGTGAGTCTCAAGCTGCTCATTCCGCGCAACGATGCCGCCCTGGCCACCGTGGCCAGCCTCGTGGCCGGCACCTGGGCCACCGAAACGTGGTTTACCCTGCGCTGGCTCAAGCCGGCCGATTTTGCGGCGCTGGCCGCCAGCTTCGCCGCTACCCTCACCGACAAGCGCGCCGCCGCCGCCACCCGCAGCCCCCAAACCCAGCGCCTGCAAGAGCTGGACGATGAGCTCGATGAGGCCCTGCGTGTGCTCAAGGCCTACGTGCTCGAAGCCGCCAACTACGACAAAGCCGCCGCCAACGCCCAGCTACCCGGCTTCGGGCTGGTGCCTCGCTCCGGCAAAGGCAAGAGCTACGAGCTCAGCCGCGACCGCGACGAGCGCCTCGCCGCCCTACGCGACTTTCTGCTGCCCGCCGTGGCCAAAGCGCCCTTCGCGGGGCGCGACCGGGGCACCGCCTTCTGGCAGCCCCGCGCCACCGAGTACGCCGCCCTGCTGCACCAGGCCGACGGCCTGGCCGGCCAGGTAACCCAGGCCGTGAGCCAGAAGGACGACACCAAAGCCGCCATCCGCCAGGCCCTGCAAGCCATCGTGTACGGCCTGCGCGCCAACTACCCCGACACCTACGAGGCCGAGTGGCGCGCCTGGGGCTTCCGCAAGGTGAGCTACTAGGGCACGGGAACCTCACCCCCCGGCCCCCTCTCCAAAAAAGAGGGGGAGCCGACCGCAAGCAGACGTAAGTGAACGTTGTTAGGCGTCAGGCTCCCCCTCTTTTTTGGAAAGGGGGCCGGGGGGTGAGGTTCTCGCGGGCGACGAGCCCCCGTACCGGGGCCGAAGATTTTACCTGTCTCTCCCAGACAGTTGAACTCTTTGGCCCCGTTTTCGTGGTTACGGAGCTACGCGGGCGCAACACCGGCCCGCCCGCGCTCGTCTATCCGCCGGCGGCCGTTCTTTGCGCCGTATTCACTTCCTTTTGATGCTCTCCACCCGCTTTTCCTTTGGGCCGCGCTTGGCGCTGGCCACTTCGCTCACCTTCACCGCCACGCTCGCCGTGGCCCAGGCGGTCCCCTCGGCCGTCGTTATCGACAAACCCGCCCCGAACTCGGCCGCCCCCGCCGGCCCCACCGTGGAAGAGGCCGCCAAGGCCCAATGGTACCTGCGCGACCCGCAGGCCGACAAAACGCCCGGCGTGGGCGCCACCCGCACCTACGCCGAGCTGCTGAAAGGCCGCGTGCCCACCGCCGTAGTGGTGGCCGTGATAGACTCGGGCATCGACACGGCGCACGTGGACCTGAAACCCGTGCTCTGGCGCAACGCCCGCGAGATTCCCGGCAACGGCATCGACGACGACAAAAACGGCTACATCGACGACGTGCACGGCTGGAACTTCTTGGGTGGCAAAGACGGGCGCAACATCTCCACCGAAACGCTGGAAGTAACCCGCGTAGTGGCCAAGTTCGGGCCGCGCTTCGCCGGCAAAACCGCCGCCCAGATTAAGGCGGCCGACAAGGCTGACTACGTGCAGTACCTCAAGGCCAAAAAAGCCTACGACGCGAAGAAAGCTGAGCTGACCGAGCAGGTGCAGCAGCTCGACCAGATGAGCGGGCCGATGACGCAGATGTTCACCATGCTCAAAACCCAGCTGGGCACGAACAAAATCGACACCGCCGTGATGCGCAAGGCCGCCGCCGCTACGCCGCAGCTCGCGCCCATCTACCAGTTTATGAAGGAAAGCGGCGCGGCCGACACCGACGCCCTGGTGGCCGACATGACCAACGGCGGCAAGGAGCTGCGCGAGCAGCTGGAGTTTGGCCTGAACACCAAATTCAACCCCCGCGCCGACATCGTGAAGGACAACCCCGACGACGTGACGCAGCGCTACTACGGCAACGCCGACGTGACCGGCCCCGACGCCCTGCACGGCACCCACGTGGCGGGCATCAT